>CBETNY010000204.1:0-4305 GCA_965537275.1 uncultured bacterium
AAAGTATTATTCTATGAGGATGTCTATCTTTGCGACACTCAAAATGTTGTTATGATGAATAAAAATCGGCGAAATTATCGTGTTTACCTACCCATTGCCTTTTCATTGGTGTTAATTTCGGGAATTATTTTAGGTTTCTTGCTTGAACGCAATTCGGCTTCCCGCTTAAACTTTTCATTGCTTCCACAAGCCCATCAAGCCTATGGAAAGGTGGACGACATCATCCGGTATATCGATAACGATTATGTTGATTCAGTTAATAAAAGCGAGCTGGAAACGGATGCCATTAAAGGAATGCTCAACGATTTGGATCCCCATTCGCAATATATTACGGCTGATGAATTCAATGAAATTAACGATCCTTTGATGGGGAGTTTTGAAGGAATTGGTATCAGTTTTCGTATTGAAAAAGACACCATTATGGTGATTAATCCCATTCCCGGCGGCCCCTCCGAAAAGGTGGGATTGATGGCCGGTGATCGTATTGTAAAAGTGAACGACACGCTGGTGGCAGGAGTTAAAATAACCAATAACCAGGCGATACACAAACTAAAAGGCAAAAAAGGCACCAAAGTAAAAGTGTCAATCTACCGGCGTGGGATTCCCAAACTCATTAATTTCACCATCACCCGCGGCATTATCCCCACCTATAGTCTCGACATCGCTTACATGGTGGACAAAAACCTGGGGTATATCAAACTGAATAAATTTTCAGCTACCACATCCAAAGAGTTCGACAAAGCCGTTCAGAAGCTTCAAAAGCAGGGAATGAAAAAGTTGATTCTTGATTTAAGGGGCAATCCCGGTGGTTTTCTTAGCGCCGCCATCAATGTGGCGGATGAATTTTTGCCCGACGGAAAGCTAATCGTCTATACCAAAGGGTTACATCGCCCCAAACAATTTGCCTTTGCCACCAGTAAAGGACGGCTTCAGAACACCGATGTGGGCATTTTGATTGATGAAGGTACGGCATCGGCAGCCGAAATTGTTACCGGAGCCCTGCAGGACAATGATATTGGCGTAGTAATTGGTCGTCGTTCGTTTGGAAAAGGATTGGTTCAGGAACAAATGCGTCTCCCCGACGGTTCCGCTTTGCGCTTAACGGTGGCCCGTTACTATACGCCCACCGGCCGTTGTATTCAGAAACCCTACAAGAAAGATGATTTTAAGGATTATTACAGCGAATCTTACCATCGTTATTTGGATGGCGAGCTCGAAAGTGTGGACAGTATCAAATTTAATGACTCGCTGAAATACACAACCCCAAAGGGAAAAATCGTCTACGGTGGAGGTGGCATTATGCCCGATATTTTTGTTCCCATTGAAATAGACAGTGTGCATTCGTTTTATAATATTCTGGCCAACAAAGGGATCATTTATCAATTTGCTTTCGACTATACCGATGCGCATCGTGCCGAACTACGTAAATTAAAAGATTTTAAAAGCTTTAACCGCCACTTTCAAATGAGTGACCAGATGTATAACCGATTGGTGGCCTATGCAAAAGACAAAGGGATTAAGGCCACTCCCGATAAAATTAAAGCATCAAAACAAAAGGTATCCATTCTGTTTAAAGCTTATGTTGGAAGAAACCTGTTGGATGAAAAGGGTTTTTATCCCATCTATCACAAAATCGATCATGTATTTAAAAAAGCGGTCGATGTGATGCATCACCGGAATACGGAACCATCCGAGTAAGCTTTTCGAACCAGACAATAAAAAAAGGGATGAAATTAAATTTCATCCCTTTTTTTATTCATGTGTAAATTTTTAATTTTCGATGGCTGCAACACCGGGTAAGGTTTTACCTTCGATGTACTCAAGCATGGCACCACCACCGGTGGAGACATAACTTACTTTATCTTCCAGATGGTATTTATTGACTGCTGCCACCGAATCGCCACCGCCCACGAGCGAAAAGGCTCCTTTTTCGGTAGCCCTGGCAATGGCTTGAGCCACCCCGACGGTTCCTTTAGCAAAATTATCCATTTCAAAAACGCCCATGGGACCATTCCATAAAATGGTAGCGGAATTTTCAATCAGTTTTCGGAAAGTTTCACCGGCTTCTTCTCCAATATCAAGCCCCATCCAGCCATCAGGAATTTCATCGGAAGGATAGCGGTTCTGTTGGGCCTCGTTGTCGAACTTATCGGCAGCAACCGTATCCTGCGGAAGGATTAAATTTACACCCAGTTTTTCCGCTTTTTCCATGGCGGCTTTGGCGGTATCAATCAGCTCTTCTTCAACCAACGAATTACCTACTTTGCCTCCCTTGGCTTTAATAAAAGTAAACATCATGCCACCACCGATAATGAGGTTATCCACTTTATCAAGCAGGTTGTTAATGATTTCAATTTTACCGGAAACTTTTGCGCCTCCCAGGATGGCGGTAAAGGGCTTTTCTCCTTCCTTTAACACCTTGTTGATGTTGCGAAGTTCATTTCCCATCACATAACCAAACATTTTATCGTTGGGGAAAAATTTAGCGATAATGGCAGTAGAGGCATGTGCCCGGTGGGCGGTACCAAAAGCATCGTTCACATAAACATCGGCCAGGCCGGCAAGCTTTTCAGCAAAGGCTTCATCGCCTTTGGTCTCTTCTTTGTAAAACCGCAGATTTTCTAACAATAACACTTCGCCGGCTTTTAGTGCCGCTGCTTTTTCACGGGCCTGATCGCCAATGCAATCATCGGCAAACTGAACCGGTGTGCCCAATTTTTCGGAAAGTGCTCCCACCACATGTCTCAATGAAAATTTGTCTTCCGGTCCGTTTTTGGGCCTGCCCAAATGCGACATGAGAATCACTGCAGCGCCTTCCTGGCGCAATTTCTGTATCGTGGGGAGGGTAGCCCTGATCCGGGTATCATCGGTAATTTCCAGTTTGTCGTTCAAAGGAACATTAAAATCCACCCGAACAATGGCTTTTTTTCCTTTAAAATCATAATTATCAATTGTTTTCATACAATATAAATTTAAAATGAGTGTCAAAAAAATCTATGGCAAAACTAATAAGAAAGTAGGTATTAAAACCAAATAAGACCTAAAATATCTACCTTTGGGGCAAAATTACAGCATGGACATTTTTAAAGGAAATATACAAACCAAATTACCCAACACCGGTACTTCAATATTTGCGGTGATGTCGGCCTTGGCCAACGAACACCAGGCAATCAACCTGTCGCAGGGTTTTCCCGATTTTCCCATCTCCGGTGAGTTAATTGAGCTGGTTCACGATTACATGCAAAAAGGGTATAACCAGTATGCTCCCATGCCGGGCGTTCCTTCGTTAAGGGCTGCCATTTCGGATATGTTCAAGGATAAATATGGTGTTTTTTACGATCCCGACCGTGAAATTAACATCACGGCCGGTGCCACCCAGGCACTTTTTACTTCAATTTCTGCTTTTATCAAAGAGGGGGATGAAGCCATTATTTTTGAGCCTGCCTACGACTGTTATGCACCGGCGGTAAAAATAAACGGCGGATTGGTTAAATATGCACAGCTTCAATTTCCCGATTTCAGTATCAATTGGGAAGAATTACCCCGTATGATTACCCATCGTACCAAGCTGATTGTCATCAATTCGCCTCAAAATCCCACCGGTAGCGTGCTAAAGGCAGACGATCTGAAAATGCTGGAGAAATTAACCCACGGCACCGATATTATTGTTATTAGTGATGAAGTATACGAGCACCTGATTTTTGATGGAATTCAACATCAAAGTGCCTGCCTTTTTCCGGAATTAGCCAAACGTACCCTGGTAATTGGTTCCTTTGGAAAAACCTTTCACGCCACCGGATGGAAAACCGGCTTTGTTCTGGCTCCCGAAAAATTGATGGATGAATTCAGAAAAGTCCATCAGTTTACCGTTTTTGCTTCCAACACGCCCATTCAATACGCGTTGGCCGATTTTATCAAAAACAAAAAAAATTATATCGGACTGGGAAGTTTTTATCAGAAAAAACGCGACCTGTTTGCCCAAGCGCTGTCCGGGTCACGCTTCAAGGTGTTACCGGCTTACGGAACCTATTTTCAACTGTTGGATTATCGTGCCATCTCTGATCAATCAGAAATGGATTTTGCCCGATGGCTGGTTGAAAAGCACAAAATTGCCGCCATTCCCATTGCCCCATTCTATCATAAAAAAGATGAACATCAGGTGCTTCGGTTTTGCTTCGCCAAAAAGGACGAGACACTGGTAAGGGCAGCAGAAATTTTGTCGAAAATATAACCCGGTAACCCGCTCCGGCGGGTTAAGCCATTATCACGCGTAACACATCAAGCGATTGAATTTTTCCCATTTCA
>CBETNY010000205.1:0-4293 GCA_965537275.1 uncultured bacterium
AAACCATGCCATCTTTTTTTCTTAAAAGATTTTTAACATGAACCAAGCGCTCAACAAGCCACAGAAAACGGCCGCGCCAATCATTAAAAAATATGGAAATCTTTCTCAAGGAAGGTTCCAAAAACACCTCATCCTTCAAACACAAAGGTTTTCCATGTTTTTGAGATATTCCTTTTAATCGTCTTTTAACAAAAAACCAATATCACTGCCGGGTTCAAATTCCAGAGGTTGATGATTGTGCTCGAAGTAGCGCATGGAATGACTACCCATAAGCTGAAGCTCATCATTTTCAACAAGCAACAAACAGCCCTCGCGTAGGCCCACTACTTTCATTTTCGGATTCATTATCAGATACTCTTCAATACGCTGCTGACGGGTTTCTCCCCCATGACCTTCGGGGTTTGCATCCAGATAGTGAGGATTAATTTGAAAAGGAATCAAATTCAGCGTTTTAAAACTCTTTGGTTCTACAATGGGCATATCGTTGGTAGTCATCAAAGTAGGACAAGCCACATTCGAGCCTGCACTCCAACCGACATAGGGCGTACCGGCCACTACCTTTTCGCGAATGACTTCCATAAGCCCCTTTTCATACAAAGAAGCGACCAAATGAAAGGTATTTCCGCCTCCAACAACAATGGCTTCGGCCTGACGAACCATCTCAACGGGATTGTTGGCTTGATGCACCGATTCGAGCACTATCCCCATTTCATTAAAAACTTCAGCCACCTTTTGACTGTATTGATCGAATGAATCATGCAGACTCTTTTTTGACAAACTCACCCCGGCATAAGGTACAAAACAGACCTTTTTCACCTGTTGGCGATTTAGGAAATCAGAAATATGCTTTTGCGGCCAGCCCAGATAGGCTTCACCGGCCATGGTTGAATTACTAATTAAAAGAAGTTTCATTTTATGATCATTTAATTCATTTTCCATTATTCAATCATGAGGTTCCTTTGGAACTTATGCCCGGTTTCATAGAAACGATTCAACCCACAGGCGGAAAATCATGCCCTGTTTTTATCTCTTCTTAAGCCGGTAACGTCCTTAATGATTGGTGTGACTTTACTAACCATTATAAAAACCGGATTTCTCAAAAGTAAAACCGGGAAAACAGGCATCCCGATTCCTGAACAAAAATACAATTATTCAGCCATATGTTGTCGGTATTGCTTTAAAGCAGAGCGAAAATCATTTATCCACGGATCCTTCTTATCACTCCTTTCAACATCCGTTATTTTCAAACCATGCTCAGCAAAACCTCGAATAATCCGTTTTTTATACGCTATCACGTAACGGGTTGTTCCCTCCCACCGGTACAGCAATTGCAAATAACGAAAAGCCTGCCGAAATTCTTGATTTTTTACAAAATAATCGATAACAGCCCGGGCCACCGGGATAGATTTCTGCTTGTTAACAAACTGGTAAAGGTCGGTATAAGCATACCCCAGCGCATCCAGCTTAGCATCATAATAGGCTTTATCGAGAGCAACAAACTGTGGCAATACGGCATAAATGCCCGATTGAAACAATTGTGCGGTAAAAGCTTGCTGCTTTCGTTCAAATTCCACCAAGGTATGATATTGTTTCTTTGCGCTATCTTGTTGTGTTTTTGAGAAACAACTGGTTGCAGCATATTTTTTGGTGACCGTCCAGGCCTTCCGGTAGCATTGAATGGCATCCACCATTCGGTGACTTTGCAGCATCTGCCGGCCCCTGTTATTCAGGTTTTCCCATTGATTCCGGCCCATTTCACAGCGGACATTGGCTATTTTCACCTTCAACTGTTCAAAAGACTGACGCACCTCTTGTTCATTATCCACTTGAAAAACACGACTTAAGCTATCGGCATGACGGTAAAGCCGAATGGCCTGTACCGGCCGATGGGCCCATATTTGAAAAGCCACCCGGTTCATCTCATCTTTCAGGTAGGGAATGAGCCATTTTTTTGAAACACTTGCCCATTCCAGTTCAGGCAATTGAAACTGTTGTTGTAAGGCACGGGCAGCATTTATCTGGCGTGAGACCATCGAGAAGTCTTTTTTTTCAAAATTTACAGCCACATCGTCAAGGATAAAATGGTACAAACGCAGCGCCAGATTATGAAGCGCTTCATCTTTTCTAAAGTCCTCCCCAAATGTCTGATAAAAAGTAGAATGAATCTGGATGGCAGATTGAAGATTTGCTTCGGCCTCTTCAAATTGATTCAAATCAATGGAACGGCTACAACGCAAAAGATACCTTTTACGAAGAGATTTAACCCGCTGTGAAAAATCACTTTTATGATTGTAAAAAATCGCACCGCGAGTGGCTTTCATCGCCTGTTTTAAAAGCAAAAAACTTTGATCATATTGGCCCTCGGTTTCATATTGTCCTGCTAATTTAATGACAGCTTCTGCGTAAGCAGTAAAACGAAAGCCGTTAAAAGCCGTATCCTTAAGATAGCGATTCAACAAACGAGTTGCTTTCGGGAAATAGCTATCGGCCATTTCACGGTTGTGCAGTGTCAAGGCCGACTGTGCCACTTTAAGATAAGAAACCGCCAACCCCTGGATGGCCCTAAAACGTTCCAATTTCCATTCCGGTACTTCCTTTACCGTGCGAAACCCTTTTTCCAATTGAAGTGCATTATCCAACAGCAAAAAAGCATCGACAAAGTTATCCCGGTCGTTTTCGATGGATCCCATTTGAATAAACCCCTCATAAAGCTGCTGAAGTACAGGCAGTGTGCCGGACGAATCACGGGCATCATAAAAATTGGCCGTCTGTGCCAGGAGGTGAAACCCAATGGTATCGGGCAAAGCAGCAAACTCATGAAAACTGGCAGAAACATAAGGTTGAAAAGCGGATCCCTCATCCAGGGCATCCTTCGAGACCGATAAAAAACCGGTCACAAAACGGGCTTTGTCGGCCGCTTGATTTTCGTCAGGTGTTTGCATACGTTGTTGAGCCAATGAGTGCATGCGCAACAGCAAACGTTTAATCGCTTCAAACTGCGGGGAAAACCGGTCAGGATCGTAGCTTGAGAGCCTCAACGCTTCAACAATATCATGTTGATCGATATAAGCAACCAACCTTAACAAAACTTGTTCCGAATAAAAAAGTGCCGAAGCATCCGGATGCAGGCCGGCCGTTTTTTGATTCACCCATTTTGTCACCGAATGCATGAGCTTTTGATACCCGTAATAATGGTTGATTAGGGCGGCCCGGGCAAATATTTTATCGAGATGTTGCTTTGAATAATAAATTCTGTCCAGCCGGAGGGTGCATCTGCTATTTTCCGGCATGAAATCCTGAGGCGCAGAGACGAGAAAAACACCTTTTCCAAAGCGGCCCTTAATAATTCTGCTACTTATGCTTTGTTCACCGCTATTCCAGTTCAGCTGATACAAGGCAGAATCAGGAATAAGCAACGAATCCATTTTGAAATCACGAAACTTTGTATTTCCCCTGATATACCCGTTTTTCAAAGCATAATTCAACCGGATACGGCCATCGGGCTCAATCACCGGCTCACACGAAACAACGTAAGGGATTGACCAACGGTATTGATAAACACTGTTTCCATTGTTGATCGACCATAGTTGAATCAATTGATTGGTTTGCAACACTTGTCCGTCGTGATAACGGATAATAAAGTCACCGGGGTTGTTAGTATTTTGAGCCTGAAGTATCAGACTAGCGGAGGAGAACACCAGGCTAAAAAATATATTAAAAAGTAATTGCTTCAATCTAAACATTTTGGCAAAAATAATCATTCGGGCGAAGGGAGTACACCCGGTAATAAAAATAAAAAAGTCCGCACCTGAGATGCGAACTTTTTAATGTGCCCAAGATAGGACTCGAACCTACACGATCTTGCGATCACTAGTCCCTGAAACTAGCGCGTCTACCAATTCCGCCACTTGGGCAATTTTTTTGATGAATAACAAAACTTCAGGTTTTCACCTTTTTATTCACCAACCTCTTTTGGTGCCCGGAACAAGAATCGAACTTGCACTCCCAAAACGGGAACATGGCCCTCAACCATGCGCGTCTACCATTTCCGCCATCCGGGCTTAAAATGAGGCTGCAAAAATAAGATTATTTTTTTATCCCGAACAAATCTTTTTATTTTTTTCTTTCATTCCAATGTTGCGGCTAAAACTTATTTTGATGTGGCGGGATAAATCCCTTCGGGATTTTTTACGAGGTAAATCACAATCATCAGCGCATGAAAATTAGAATTCGCCAATTTTGCAAAAAAACCATGGAGCCGACGGCCTGCATCGCTTTCTTCCCCATCCTGCT
>CBETNY010000206.1:0-4288 GCA_965537275.1 uncultured bacterium
TGAAACTTCACGAACCTTTGAAATCAACAATAGTTAGAAAACAAGGCACGAGTCCCTTTGCTTTAGGCCTTGCTTCAGACTTAATTCCTAATATGATGCGCTGTTGATGGTTATTCACTTTATCAGAAATCCCTTCGGGATTTATTCAGGCACATCAAATTAATAAAAATGTAATGATCGGACTTTTTTGTAAGGCTTGCAAATGCCAGTGAAATGAGTGCTTTAATCATTTGTATTAAAGCAAAAAAGGACATCCCCCGGAGGGAATGTCCTTTAGAAAATATGGACAAATTAGTTTTGCAATTAGTTGATAAAAGCAAAGTGGTCATTTTCAACATCGATAAGGATGGGTTTCTCCACATTGACTTTTCCGGCTAAAATCATCTTCGACAGTTCGTTCAGTACTTCGCGTTGGATAACCCGTTTCAACGGGCGTGCGCCAAATTGTGGATCATAGCCCATTTCAGCCAGCAGATTCACTGCTTTATCGCTAATTTTCAGCTCAATCCCGTTTTTGTTGAGCATCTTCCGTACCTGCTCGAATTGAAGCTTCACAATGCCGTGAATTTCTTTCCGCGAAAGCGGTTTAAACATGATGATTTCATCAATCCGGTTCAAAAATTCGGGTCTTATGGTCTTCTTCAGTAGTTCGAACACTTCATTGCGAGTGTTTTCAACAATTTGATTCTCATTGTTTTCAGTCATTTTGCTGAAATTGTCCTGAATCAAATGCGAACCGATGTTAGAGGTCATGATGATGATGGTATTTTTAAAGTCCACCACCCGGCCTTTGTTATCGGTTAACCGGCCGTCGTCGAGCACCTGCAGTAAGATGTTGAAGACATCGGGATGGGCTTTTTCGATTTCATCGAGCAGCACCACCGAGTAAGGTTTCCGGCGAACGGCTTCCGTAAGCTGGCCACTTTCATCGTAACCCACATATCCGGGAGGGGCCCCCACCAGGCGTGATACCGAATGCCGTTCCTGATACTCCGACATGTCGATGCGTACCATTGAATTTTCGTTGTTAAACAAAAACTCGGCTAAGGCTTTGGCGAGTTCGGTTTTTCCTACTCCGGTGGTTCCCAAAAAGATAAACGATCCAATGGGACGACGTTCGTCTTGCAATCCGGCGCGGCTGCGGCGTATGGCATCGGCAATGGCTTGTATGGCGTCTTCCTGTCCCACTACGCGTTTGTGCAACTCATCTTCGAGATGGAGCAACTTTTCGCGTTCGCTCTGCAGCATCCGGCTTACCGGTATGCCGGTCCATTTCGAAACCACCTCAGCGACCTCCTCCGCAGTTACTTCCTCATTAATCATGGGTTTGTCGCCTTGCTGTTCCTTGAGTTTGGCTTTTAAAGTTTCAACTTCGGCTTCGGCTTTTTGAATCTTACCGTACCTGATTTCAGCTACTTTACCGAAATCACCATCCCGTTCGGCCTGGTCGGCAGCCAGTTTAAGATCTTCAATTTCCTTTTTGATTTGCTGGATTTGATCCACCAACTCTTTTTCGGCCTGCCATTTGGCTTTTAAATCGTTGCGCTTTTCGTTGAGGTTGGCCAGCTCTTCATTGATGTGGTTTAGCTTTGCTTTGTCTTTTTCGCGTTTGATGGCCTCCTTTTCAATTTCAAGCTGACGAATCCTTCTTTCCACCAATTCGAGTTCTTCCGGTAACGAATTGATTTCCAAACGTAATTTGGCAGCCGATTCGTCCACCAGGTCAATGGCCTTGTCGGGCAAAAAACGATCGGTGATATAGCGTTGCGACAGTTCCACAGCCGCAATGATGGCTTCGTCCAAAATCCGTACCTTATGGTGTGTTTCGTAGCGCTCTTTAAGTCCGCGCAAAATGGAAATGGCCGATTGAGTGTCAGGTTCATCCACCATGACCAATTGGAAACGTCTTTCCAGTGCTTTGTCTTTTTCAAAGAATTTTTGGTACTCTTTTAAAGTGGTCGCACCGATGGCACGAAGTTCACCCCGGGCAAGTGCCGGTTTCAGGATGTTGGCAGCGTCCATGGCACCTTCCGATTTTCCGGCACCCACCAGGGTGTGGATTTCGTCGATGAACAGAATGATTTCGCCTTCAGCATCAACGACCTCTTTAACAACAGCTTTTAGCCTTTCTTCAAATTCACCCTTGTATTTGGCACCGGCAATTAAGGCCCCCATATCCAACGAAAACAATCGTTTTGTTTTCAGATTGTCGGGTACGTCACCATTGACAATCCGGTGAGCAATGCCTTCGGCAATGGCCGTTTTTCCTACTCCCGGTTCCCCAATCAAAATCGGGTTGTTTTTGGTGCGTCGCGATAAAATTTGCAACACCCTTCGAATTTCGTCGTCACGGCCAATCACCGGGTCGAGTTTGCCGCTGGCAGCCATCTCGTTGAGGTTGCGTGCATAACGGTTCAGCGCATTCATTTGGGCTTCGGCCGTTTGACTGTTCACCGTCGAGCCTTTACGCAAATCTTTAATGGCAGCTAACAAAGCCTTTTTGGTAATGCCATTGTCCTTCATTAAGTCGGATGCGGTACTCTTTACCTCCAACAAAGCCAGCAAGATATGCTCGACCGAAACAAATTCGTCTTTGAATTCAGCCAGATAGGTTTGTGACTTTTGTAATACCTGATTGGCATCGCGTGAAAGATATACCTCGCCACCACTTACCTTGGGTAACGATTGAATAATCCGGTCGACTGCTTGCGAAAATACCGGATAATCTACGTTCAGTTTTTTTAATAAAAAGGGTGTGGCGTTTTCGTCCACCAGCAAGAGCCCTTTTAATAAATGGATGCTTTCAATGGCTTGCTGCCCGTTTTGTGTGGTCAGCTCCTGTGCCTTTTGAATGGCTTCCTGTGATTTTATTGTAAATTGATTAAAGTTCATATTTTTTTCCTCCTTTTCAGTGATTATGTTGCTGCTTAAACAAATTTTTAACCAAAAAGAAATAAACAATAACAAACTGTAAATCCGACAGTTAAATTCAAAAGGTTATGTCAAAATGACCGGTTAAATTTTGAGTGGCTGTAATATTTTCCGATTTTTATCGTTTAAGGGTTAACAATAAGTTGAATGATGGAAAGTATTCGGACATTAGTGATTGGAGCCAGTGAAAAAATGGAGCGGTATAGCAATAAAGCCATCCGTAAGTTACTGCATTATGGACATGAGGTAATCCCGTTGGCTGCGCGAAAGGGGGAGGTGAAAGGTCTTCCTTTTAAAACCGGATTTCCCGATTTGGAAAATGTGCATACCATCACCCTGTATATAGGCCCCCAACGCCAAAAGCCCTATTATGATTATATTTTGAAGCTAAATCCTCAACGCATCATTTTTAATCCCGGAACCGAAAATGAAGAATTGATGAAACTAACCGCCAAACAAGGAATTAAAAACATAACTGCCTGTACTTTAGTGATGCTTGACAGGGGTATTTTTTAGGCTGGTTATTCTTTTTATGCTTCTTCGGATAGAAATTCCCCCGGCTTTTTTTCAGTGATGCCTCTTTTTCGTTATTTTTACGATGATTTTTTACCGGATATTCCAATGAAACCCGGAATTGCTCATGTTAAAATATTGTTCAAATGAAGCGTATTGTAATCGGATTGCTCTGTCTTTTTTCACTCACCGTTTTTTCGTGTAAGGAAACGTTTAAACCTAAACCGTTAAATATTATTCCCGAACCTGTTTATGCACGGTGGATGCCCGGCCATTTTACATTGGATAGCCGGAGTAGAATATTGGCAGGAAATCACGACAGTTTACATTTCGAGTCGCATTATCTGGCTAAGACGATTCAGTCGCATTCGGGGTTGAATTTAAAGGTAGTGTCTGTTGATGGTGTCGACCGGATTGGTCACGACATTATTTTGCGGTTGGTACCCGGCATTAGCAAAAGCGATGAAGGGTATCAATTGAAAGTAAACAGCCATACGGTTTCCATTTTGGCCAACACCCCCAAAGGGATTTTTTACGGCATACAGTCGTTGTTACAGCTATTCCCCACCGCTTTTTACGAAAAGAAACAGCAGGAGGATGAAATTAGTCTCCGGCATTGCTATGTAAAGGATGCTCCGCGCTTTGGCTACCGGGGCATGCATTTGGATGTGAGCCGTCATTTCTTTCCGCCCTCGGATATAAAAAAATACATCGACATGATGGTCATGTATAAGTTTAATACGTTTCATTGGCATTTAACCGACGATCAGGGGTGGCGAATTGAAATTAAAAAATATCCAAAGCTCACAGAAGTGGGTGCCTGGAGAGATTCTACATTGGTGGG
>CBETNY010000207.1:0-4286 GCA_965537275.1 uncultured bacterium
TCGGAAACCAATGGAAACATACCGGCCCAATCACAAATTTATGCTTTTAAAATAATGGGGCAAACAGCCTGCATGGCCATTCAAAATCCGGGTTTTGTTTCCGATCTTTTATTTCTCAACCTTCAAACCGGCTCCGTCAAACTGGCCCATATGAACCGGTTGGGAAAATCCTTTTTTGGTGGATTGTTTGTTGATCCGCAAACAGGTGATTTTGTTACGGTACTCAACATGATCAAGGCTGACACCTCTTACAGGCACCTTATTTTGCGCTTTGATAAAAAGGCTTCGGTGAAACAAAACATTGCCATTACATACAAAAAAAAACACCGTTATTTAAAGCAGTTTACCCTGGCCCGGTCCGAAGCAAACACCATGCTTTTTCTGGGTAGCTACGACCAGGCAGGAGAAGATAAAAACGCCTTAAAAACAATGGCAATGCATCAACCGGCACGGTCAGCAGGATTTTTCTCCTTAACCATTGAAAATGGACAACAAAAGGCATTGAATTTTTATAGTTTTATGCAATTTAAAAATATTGCAGGCACCTTTGCCAACAGCCGGGTAGTATTACCCCGGGGTAAAAAGCGGAAAAAAAAGCAGCCGGCTCTGCTCGAATCCAAGGCAGCCGTTTCGTTAATCAACCTTACACCTCTACGCCTTTTCCCTTATCATCAAAATCAATTTGTTTTGGCTGCCGATGCCTTTCGGCCATACTATAAAACCGAAACGCGCATGGATTATGATTTTTACGGAAATCCCTATCCAAATACTGTCCAGGTATTTGCCGGAAACAACTACTACGACCTGATTCTGGCCGGATTTGATCAATCGGGCCACCTGATTTGGGACAACGATTTTCCCATTAAAAACCTGATAAGTTTTGCAACTGAACCACAAACTTCTACCTTTGTGGACGGTAAACAAATTAATTTGTCCTATGTAGCCGAAGATGCTCTGATAAGCCAGGACATAAACGGCCCCTTCGACTTGGACAAACCTGAAAAGGTAAATATTTCGATGGTTAACCGACGCGATCGGTATATGGATAGTGCCGGAAACCATTTAATACACTGGTACGGGAAATATTTTTTAGTCTATGGTTTTCAGGACATTAAAAACCGTAGCAGCGACAAGCAAAATATGCGTACCGTATTTTATATCAATAAAATAGCATTGCAATAAACCAACCAACAACATGAAAGAACGATTAACCATATGTTGAATTTAGGAATGAGAAGAAAAGATGAGTAAGAATCAGATTTGGCTGGTAAAAAATTATTGGAAATATTTGTTAAAAAGCAAAAGCAGATACAAAGTGCACTCGCCCTTTGTTTTCGATTTCGTTGAAAAAGTATTAAAGGACAAAACGGTTTCGCCCCGGCTGAAACAAATAGACCGCTATAAGAAAAGCCTGTCGAAAAGCAAAACAGTGATTGAAACCGTAGATTTTGGTAAAGGGTCGAAGTCAAAAGATTTTGATACCTACTTTGAAAAAGTAGGGAAATTGGTAAAATTACGGTCGCAGCGAAAACATCAAGCCCACCTGCTTCACCGAATCGCCGGTTATTTTCAACCGGAAAATGTGTTGGAATTCGGAACCGCTGCAGGATTTAGTTCCGCATATATTAAATCAGCCATTCCGGAAAGCCGGATGGTAAGTATGGAAGGTTGTGCCAGCATGGCCGATATCGCCAGTCAGACTTTAAGGCGACTAAAGATCGAAAAGGTGGACATTCGGGTAGGCCATTTTGACGTTTTGTTACCCACAATCTTAGATGAATTCGACACCCTCGACATGGTTTTTTTTGATGGCAACCACCGTAAAAAACCCACTTTACAATATTTTGAACAGTGTGTAAAAAAAGCCAACGAAAACTCCGTTTTTATTTTCGATGATATTCATTGGTCGCCCGGAATGGACAAAGCCTGGGAAACAATCAAAAAGGATCAAAGGGTAAGTCTTACCCTCGATTTGTTCTGGTTTGGCTTGGTCTTTTTCAGAGAAGGAGCCCCAAAACAAGATTTTATTCTCAGGTATTAAGTGTGTTTACGACAGGTATTTGGCTACGATGGGCATACGCCGGCCCATGCCAAAGGCTTTGTCGGATACCCGCAGGATAGGTGGCGTTTGATAACGCTTATATTCGTTGGTGTTTACCAAGCGTAAAATGCGTTTTATCAAATCTTGATCAAAGCCCATGGCAACCAATTCAGCAGGACTCCGCCGGTTTTCAATGTATTCGAATAACACTTTATCCAAGACGTCATAATCGGGTAACGAATCCGAATCTTTCTGATCGGGACGTAATTCAGCGGAAGGAGGTTTGTTGATGATATTAACCGGAATAATCTCTTCGTTACGGTTAATGTAGCGGGCCAATTCAAAAACCTGTGTCTTATACACATCACCTATGACCGAAAGGCCGCCCGCCATATCGCCATACAGCGTGCCATAACCCACCGCTGCTTCACTCTTGTTGCTTGTATTCAATAAAATATATCCGAATTTATTGGAAAGCGCCATCAACATCATCCCTCTGATACGCGCCTGAAGGTTCTCTTCGGTAATATCAAAAGGACGACCTTTAAAAAAAGGTTTCAAGGTAGAAGCCATGCTTTGGTATGCCTGTTCGATGGGAATAATATCGTGTGGCATCTTTAAGTTCGTAACCAGGTCGAGCGAATCGGCAATGGAATGATCCGACGAAAATTGCGAAGGGAGCAATACATTGTACACCTGCTCACTGCCCAAAGCCTCTGCAGCCAAAACAGCTGTAACAGCCGAGTCGATCCCACCCGACAGTCCCAAAATGGCCTTCTTAAAACCCAACTTACTGAAATAATTTCGAATCCCCATTACCAAAGCATCGTGAATGAGAGCAATTTCAGAAACAGGTTTAGGTACAGCGATGGGGGGTTCGTGCAAACAATTGTCCAGATTGTACACCCTGAAATCTTCCTCAAAATAATGCAACACATCCCACACCTCGCCCTGTGGGTTCATCACCATGGACCCACCGTCGAAAAGCAACTCTGTTTGCGCCCCCACATGATTCACGTAAAACAGGGGCAAATGATACTTCAATGTATTTTTGCGCAAGACTTCCTCGCGGCGTGCCGCCTGATGTGCATTAAATGGAGAGGCGGCCAAATTCACCATCACCTCCGGTTTGAGTTTCATGAGTTCGTCCATGGGATTAATGGTATACAGATGATTTTCCTCAACATCCCAGATGTCTTCGCAAATGGTCACTGCAATTTTTTTCCCTGCAATCTCCACCAGTTCGAACTGCCGGTTGGGCTCAAAATAACGGTATTCATCAAAAATATCATAATTGGGAAGCAGGCTTTTATGAATTATTTGCTTGATTTTACCCTCCGATAATACCGCTGCCGAATTAAATAACGGCTTTCCTCTTCCACTTTTATTGTATGTGGGCACCCCAATGATGGCGGTGATATCGATACAATTACCGGCAATTCTTTCCAAAGCATGCATCGATTGATCCACAAAATCGTGAAACTCAAGAAAATCCCGAGGAGGATAACCCGTGAGTGCCAACTCGGAAAACACCACTAAATCAACGTTTTCAGATTCCGCTTTGCGGATGCTTTGTATAATTTTAGCGGTATTTTCTTCAAAATTACCGATATGATAATTCAATTGGGCCAGTGCAATTTTCAAAATCCAAACGTTTTAGTGTGTGATTTTCAAACTATTCTATTATCCAGTTGGCAAAAATAATCAATCAAATAGATTATTTTTACATCAAATTATTGATTTCAATAACTTTTTAACTTATTTTTGAGCATTAATCAATAATTCTCAAATATTATGAAAAAATTATCATTGCTTCTCATTACGTTTTTGATGGCAGGTGTTATGTATGGTCAGTTCCATATTGGACCCCAAGTTGGGTATACCGCTGCCAATTTATCGGTTGACAAATCGGACATCACCAACGGACTACAAAACAACATGGTTGTTGGTGTTTTTATGCGTTTGGGTAAAAAAATCTACCTGCAACCTGAAGTCAATTACCTCACACAAGGTAGTGTTTTTCAATTCAAATTTGGACAAAGCCTCATCAAGCAAGATGTTCAATTAAAAAGTATTCAGGTACCTTTGAATCTAGGTGCTCAGCTGATTGACCTCAAAGTGGCCAAGTTACGTGTATTTGGTGGTGTTACCGCAAATTTTGTTGCCAACAAAACCATTAACACTACCGGAAATCCTTCTGATTATCTGAAACCGGACAACATCAAAGATGTTACTTTCCAATATC
>CBETNY010000208.1:0-4254 GCA_965537275.1 uncultured bacterium
TGGCAGCAGGGCTGGCTATTTTGGCACAATATCTTGGAATTATCTTTGCCATGTTGATAACGCCGGCTTTCATTGGTATTCACCCCGACCAACCCGGCTATGGAAGCGGTTTTCCGCACATGCTCATGGTTTACGGGTGGCTTACTTTTGGAGCTGCCATCATTACTCTACTGTTTTTGAAAGAAAAACCACCCACGCCTGCTGCTGCCGACGATTTAATCCGCCACAGTTTTTTCAAAGGGCTTAAATACATTTTGAAACAGCGCGACATGGTGCTGATGATTTTTGTGTTTTTAGTTGGGCTGGGTATTTTCAACGCCATCAGCTCAATGACAGATTCCATTTCGGCTAATCTTGGCGTACAGGATTCAAACGGCCTCATTGGCGGGTTGATGCTTATTGGTGGTATTTTTGGAGCCTTTATTATTCCGGCTTTGTCCGATAAATTCCGAATGCGCAAACGCTTTCTGGTAATTTGTACTGTGGGCGCCCTTCCCGGCGTGTTAGGTTTAAGCCTTACAGGTTATTTTATACACAATGTTGCCGCGGTTTACAATATTGCATTGGCATCCTCGTTCATTCTTGGGTTTTTCATTATGAGCGCCGGTCCTGTTGGTTTTCAGTATGCTGCTGAAGTAAGTTATCCTGCACCCGAGTCTGTTTCGCAAGGGCTACTTCTTTGGGTCGGCCAAATTTCGGGGCTGTTGTTTGTTGCCGGAATGAGTATTCGCAATAACCAATACCTAAATTATTGGATGATACTTTTCTGTATCCTGATGTTGGTGGTAATTGGGCTTACTTTGATGACAAAAGAGTCGCCGATGATTATCACGGAAAAAGATAAAATGAATGCAGAAGGATAGCTTTGCTATTTATTAACCTGCGTTCGACCTAAGCTGTGAGCAAAGCTTAGGTTGCGCTATGATTATTGTAATCCTACTTCCACAAATCCAAATAGCTTTGTATTTTTGCGGCAAACTTATAAAACATGAAAAAATTATTGTTGGCTTCATTTGTTGCGATTTTATTTTTGGCTTCTTGTTCCGGTCCCAAAAGTAAATTGATAGGTACCTGGAAAGTAAGTAAGGTGGAAACCGATTTTGGGAAAACCCAGCTTCCGGTTGAGCTGGTAAAGCACATTGAAGAATCTCAAAAAAAATTAAGTTTCCGGATTGTTAGCGATTCGATCATGGTGTTGATGCTGGATAAAAACCCACATGAAGCCCGCTGGGATTTGGATCAAAAAACGGGAACCATTACCTATTATTTTTCAAAGGAAAAGGGCCGTGTAAATACTTTGGGGAAAGTGGTGGATGACGAAATTGTCAACGAAACCAAAATGCCGCTCGGACAACTGAAAGTGCACTACCGGAAACAATAGTGCTTTATTTTGTCCAATCACCCGATTGTTTACCGCTCACATTTTCTACATTAACCTTTAATATCAGGATTGCCTGAACGAATTTTTTATCGTAGAGGTTTCCATCGGGGCGTCCGTAATGGGCCATGATAAGGTCCAGGGCTTTCTGTTTTTCATCAAAATCGTCAATTATTTGCACCCTGCCGTATCCAATGAGCGAACGATATTGCGTGGTCCATTGGCACGATTGTTCGCCTTTCACAATTTTACTGCTCAGCTCAATTTCGATGCCTACCTGGGGGTTTAACCGGAGCAAATCGATTGATTTTCCACTGCGGGCAGTATGGATGTATAGCGTTCGGTTTTCATATCCATAATTAAAAGGAATGACATATGGGGCGGGATGGTCATGAATACCCAGCCGGCAAACCTGCGAATTGCGAAAAATTTCTTCAATTAATTCTTCATCGGTAATTTTCTTGTCTTTTCTGCGCATGGGCGATGGTAGTTTTATCTGGTTCTGGTATCGAATTTTTTTGGAGATGGCTTTATGGATGATTGAAATTGAAAGAAAAAAAGCAGATTTTTACCTTTCGGGCTGACACACAATAATCCGGCAATCCTCACGGAAAGTTGCGAAGGGCCCTGTGGTTCTTACAAATTCTCAACAAAAGTTCTAATATCTTCCAATTCGGCAGCAAGACTTTTGGTGGGCATGCTCATACCGGCTTTTTCATACCAATAATTCGCATTCCACTGATCCCCTTCTAACCGGTGGAGATAAGCGTGAAACCAACAGGCCTCAGCACTTTCATAATGTTGAACAATTCGATGGGCATCTTCCAGGTTTTGATCCTCTACCATTTCGATGGCTTCCAATAATTCTTCCTTACTAATCATCATCATCGCCTTTAGTCCAAACTCAAATCAAGCTACTAAATTAAAAAAAAATTGAATGATGGCCTTTTTTTTCTACTGAACCAACAAATTACAACCCCTGACATCGCTGTTGTCGAAACGGCCTAAAATTTCAAATTCGTCGGATGAAATTTTCTTTCCCAAATCCTGTGTGGCAATGAAGGAGCATGAGTAAAGGTTGGCCAAATCGACCACATTGATACCCCCGCTTTTCCCCTGGGCTACCAAGCTCAGCGGATCGTTGACGTCGCGAATAAAAATTTTCATCCATGGCGGCGTGCTGAAAATTCCTTCACCTTTCGAATAGGCTTGCGATAGCAGCTCGGTCATTCCGTATTCCGAATAAACGTGTGGCACACCAAACGCCTGTTTGAGTTGTTCGTGCAGGGCTTCGCGAACCAATTCTTTACGTTTGCCTTTCATCCCACCGGTTTCCATGAGAATAAGTTCGGGAAAATGAATGGGATATTGTTCGGCTAAATCGAGAAGGGCATAAGTAACCCCAATGAGGAGTGTTTTTTGATTTTGTTTTTTTAATTGAGAAAGTAATTGAGATAACTTTTGGTAATCGTGAAGGTAAAACCCGCTGCGGCGATCTTTACTCATCTTAATCAGTTTCTCTGACATGTAAACCAGTGAAGAGCCTTCGCGCTCAAGATAGGAGGGGAGAAGGGCCAGGATAACATAATCGGAAGGCTTTCCGAAAAAACGCTTGAATCCGGCGAGCATGCTTTCCTGGTAAATGATTAAATCTTTAACGTAATGTTTACTGGTAACCATTCCGGTGGTTCCGCTGCTGCTAAAAACGGCTTCAGGATGAAAACTTCCCGTTTGGACAATGTGACTTTTAAAAAATTCGATGGGCAGAAAGGGAATCTGACTCACATGATTGATGTGGGAGGGCGAAACCGACAGGCTTTCCACAAACCGATGGTACAACGGATTGTTTCGATATTGAAAACGAAATATTTTGAGCGCTAATGCTTCAAATTGTGCTTCCGAATCAATTTGGAAAAGTTGTTTTTCTATATCCTCTGCCTGCAACATCTGCTTGTTGTATTTTTAAATTGGTTATTTTTATGCCCGCGATGAAAACTGCTGCAAAAATACTGTTTATTGTGGGAATTGGTTTGCTGATTTCGTTGGTGTCGTGCCGCAAAATTGAGCAGTATCCTGTTGTGCCCGGTATTGAATTTAGCCGCTTTTTGGTTGAAGTGGATACCAGCACAGGGCAAACACCCCGGGCAGTCCTTGAATTTTCGTATAAGGATGGGGATGGTGATATCGGACTCGATCCCGATCAAATTGCTCCTCCTTTTAATCCGGGAAGTCCTTACTATTACAATTTAATTATTCATTACTTCGAAAAACAGCACGGCCGGTTTGTTGAAGTCCCTCTGTTGTGGTGGAACAACGATTCGTTGCGTTACGATACCATTACCTTTAATGCACGGATTCCCAATCTGACACCTAAAACGGGCAACCTGAACATCTCCGGTATAATTCAGGATACCCTGTTTATTTACAATCCGTTATCCACTTTCGATACCATTCGTTTTACTTTTTTTATCTACGACCGGGCATTACACAAAAGCAACGAAGTGACCACCCCCGAACTCATTCGTCACCGGTAAAAAAAACTTTTGCGAATTGACAAAGGATTGTTAATTTTGCACCCTCATTTTTGGATATAAGCGTGCCTGGTTGAACCGTTTTTTTAAAGAGAAGGAAAAAAGGCACAAGCGTTCTTCAAATTCGGGGTGTGGCGCAGTCCGGTTAGCGCGCGTCGTTCGGGACGACGAGGTCGGAGGTTCGAATCCTCTCACCCCGACAACCAAAAAGCCTGTTCCTGTTAAGGAATGGGCTTTTTTTAATAAGGGGGTTTCGCAAGTAAGCATGAAGGAACCTCCTTATTAAAAAAAGACAGGCATGCGAAGCGGTCCAAAGGCTGTTGGGTTGTATTCACCCCTCATGGA
>CBETNY010000209.1:0-4253 GCA_965537275.1 uncultured bacterium
AAAAGGGGGGAAATTTACACAGCTCGACTCGATGCACTTGTTTCCAATGGGGAAGATGGGCCTTTTACCTCATTCGGGCAACGGAACCATTGAGGTGCATGACAAAAAGATAAAACTGGTGTTTGACTACCGATTGCCCCACCGTAAGATTAAATTCGAGGCCCCCGCCTTTAAAGGCTTTTCAGGAGAGGTGGGAATCAAAGGAGAACTCGATTTGTACGATAGTCCTGAAAATGACAGCATGGTTATTGCCACTTCATGGAAAGAAAAGCGTACGGCTTTTTATTACAACCAAAAAACAAATGTAATGCCCGTACAGGGCTGGCTAGAATCGGGTAACAAGAAGTATCACTTTTCAGCTGAAAATGCCTTTGCCGGATTGGATTGGGGACGAGGTGTGTGGACCTATCAAAACCGCTGGTATTGGGGCTCGGCTTCAGGAATGCTGCATGACAAACCTTTTGGATTTAACATCGGATACGGTTTCAGCGACCGTACTTCAGCATCGGAAAATGCGCTTTTTTACAAAGGAAAGATTCATAAGCTGGAGGAAATTACCTTCCATCTTGATGAAAATAATTTTTTGAAGCCCTGGAAATTTACGAGCAGTGACCATCGTTTCCGCATGCATTTTAATCCTTGCCTTGATCGCCATTCATCCACTAATCTGTTTTTGCTTCAATCTATCCAGCATCAGGTATTTGGCCATTTTTCGGGTGAGGTCATCCTGGACAACGGTGAAATACTAACAGTTGATCGGATGCTTGGCTTTGCCGAAGTAGTAAAGAATCGTTGGTGATCCAAAAGGTTAACCGCCACTTTTTCATTTCAACAAATCCTATGATTTGTTCCTGCCGCTGTTTAATCGGCAAGTTTTTCCTAACTTTGACACTTAATTAATCCAAAACCCATCATGAAATCAAAATTTTTACTTCTTTGTACCTATCTTATCATTCTGATGACCATGATTGCATGCAATTCCAAAGAAAAAGCCGATTTAATTGTTTATGATGCAAAAGTTTACACCGTAGATTCAGCATTTAACATGGTTTCTGCTTTTGCCGTGAAAAACGGTCAATTTATCGCTGTTGGCAGCGACAAAGAAATTTTATCTCATTTTGAAGCTCCCGAAAAAATAGATGCCCGTGGCAATGCTATCTATCCCGGGTTTAACGATGGACACAGCCATTTTTTAGCTTATGGCACCACTTTAATTCGATGGGCCAATTTGGTGGGAACATCCTCGTTCGACGAAATTCTGAAAATACTTCAGACACACCAAAAGAAGTTTCATGCTCATTGGATTTTGGGCCGGGGCTGGGACCAAAACGACTGGAAAATACAGCAATATCCCACAAAAGACAAACTTGACAAACTCTTTCCCGACCATCCGGTTGTGTTAACACGCATTGACGGACATGCTGTGCTGGCTAATTCAACTGCTTTGAAAATTGCCGGAATAACAGCCAAAACACACATCGATGGGGGAGAAGTGGTGTTAAAAAACGGACAACCTACCGGTGTATTAATCGATAATGCCGCCGACCACATGCGTGCTTTTATTCCCGAAATGAGCAGAGCAGAAAAGATAAAAGCCTTAATGGAAGCCCAGAAAAATTGCTTTGCAGTTGGCCTTACTTCGCTAACGGATGCCGGATTGGATAAACAAGACATTTTGCTCATTGACAGTTTGCAACAAGCCGGACAGTTAAAAATCCGTGATTATGCCATGATGAATCCCACAACGGAAAATTTTGATTATTTTTTCAAAAAAGGCCCCCTTCACAAGGACAGGCTCACCGTAAGTGCAGTGAAATTATACATCGACGGGGCCCTTGGCTCAAGAGGTGCCCTTTTGTTAAAACCGTACAGTGATATGCCCGGCCATTACGGACTTCGCCTCCATCCGCTCGATTACTACGACAGCATTTGTAAAATGGCTTATGCAGCCGGATTTCAGGTAAACACACATGCCATTGGCGATTCGGGAAACCGGATTATGCTCAAAACTTATGCCCGTTTCCTAAAAGGAAAAAACAATCGGCGCTGGCGTATTGAACACGCTCAGGTACTTTCGCCGGACGATTTTCATTATTTCGGTGATTTTTCCATTATCCCTTCCATTCAGTCAACACACTGCACATCCGATATGTACTGGGCGGGAAAAAGACTTGGGGACAAGCGGATTAAAACGGCTTATGCGTACAAACAACTGCTGGAACAGAACGGCTGGGAAGTGAACGGGACCGATTTCCCCATTGAAGATATCAGTCCGTTAAAAACGTTTTATGCTGCCGTAAGCCGTAAAGACCTGAATGGATGGCCTCCCGGAGGATTTCAGCCTGAAAATGCCATTAGCAGAAAACAGGCATTGTATTCCATCACGTTGTGGCCCGCAAAAGGAAGTTTTGATGAACAACAAAAAGGCAGCATCGAATCCGGAAAAGTAGCCGATTTTGTGATGCTCGAGCAAGATATTATGACTTGCCCTGAAAGCGAAATTCCCCGGGTGAAGATTTTGGGAACCTGGGTGAATGGAGAAAAAGTTTATTAAGGGTTACTTGGAAGGCCCAAACAATATTTCGTAATCTTTTTTGGCAGCAGGCTTCACCCATTTTTCGGGTATTACTTTCCAGCTGTTTAAAGGTTTTGGCTCAATTTTACCTTTCTCTTCTAACCATTTCATCATTAAAAAACGAATGTCCTTATCGGAAGTGGATATCAGGCGTTTCGACAGGTCTGCTTTTGGAATTCCGGCTCCCTGTGTCAGCGTTCCGCCACCGCCATTTCCCTGATACGAATTGATGGCTACGCGGTAGGTTTTATTCATATCAAAAGGTTTTCCGTCGGCCATAGATAAGATTCTTATTCGTCTACCCACCGGTTTACTTACATCCACCACATATTTAATTCCTGCAGCCGAATTAAAATTGTAATAGGCATTTTTCAATGCCGGTTTTCCCGTAAAAGATGATTTCACCCACTTTCCGTCCTTATCCATCTTAAACAAAAGCAGATGATCCGTTTTGTCCGTCATGGTATTGTACCAAAGTCCATAGGAATACTCCAGAGCATTTTTAATTTCTTTTCCGCTCATAGAAAGGGTGTACAAATAATTTTCATAACGATAGAGTTTGAAAAGGTCACGCATATACACATCGCCTTTGGCAATTTGTGCATGCAGCGAAAGCAAAGAAACCAAAGAAACCTCTGCTCCGGTCTTTTCCAATTGCAATTGATGAATGATATCCACAAAAGCAGAAGGGCCGAAAAGGGCATCACGAGCATCTATACTTTTGGTAAAAGTTCCGATTTTCCGGTCAACAAATTTTTTCACCTGAACAAAATCGGGAAGAAACTTATGCATAAAATCTTTGTCTGGTGCATACGGGGCCATCGAAACCAGGTGGCCGGTGACAGTTTTATCGTAGCTTTTTGTTTTTGGATTGTATTTCAGGTGAATATCGGCTTGGGCAAAATATCCGGCATGAGCGGCCGGATCAAGAACAAGCACCTCTTTTCCGTCGGGATTTAGCACGCTTTCGTTATCGCGCCGATGATCGTGCCCTGCAAAAACCACATCAAACCCGGGAACTTCTTTGGCTACCAACCGGGAAGCATTTTCTGCCACTTCGCTGGCTTGGTGTAAACCGTAAGACTCGTGTGTTCCCGAATGGAATAAACCAACCAGAATATCCGGATGTTCATGTTGCTGAATGTAAGGAACCCAATAGCGGGCAGTTTTCACCATGTCGTCAAAATGCATCCCCGACCAGATTTTTTCAGGTAGCCAATTGGGAATAGCAGGCGTAATCATACCCAAAACGGCAATTTTAAGGCCGGCTCTGTGCAAAATAACATAGGGTTTAAAATAAGGTTGTCCGGTGGTATTGGAAACAGCGTTGGCAGCCAACCACGGGAAATTAATCTCTTTTCTGAATTTATCGTAAACCGCATGACCCGGCTCGATGTCGTGATTCCCAACAGTACCCACATCATATTTCATTGTGTTCATTACCGCTGCCAGCTGATGTATTTGATTGGTATCCACAAAGTTGTAATAATAAACAAAAGGGGTTCCCTGCAAAATATCACCATTATCCAATAACAAAACGACTTGATCCTTTTTTGCACGTTCCTGTTTTACATAGGTCTGAACCTGTGCCAGTGAGCCTTTCCTGTTTCGCTGATAAACCAAATCCTGCGGAAACACACAACCATGCACATCGCTGGTTTCGATTATTTTGAGATGG
>CBETNY010000210.1:0-4243 GCA_965537275.1 uncultured bacterium
AGACCCATTGAACCCCGGATAAGCTCCTCAATTAAAGTTACAATAATGCTGTTCAAATATAAGCAAAATCCGGCGGAAACCAAAAGAGAACGTCAGAAAACAGTATCAGTGTAAAAGGACATTTAGTCGAGATGTGCAATCACGGCATCGGCCATTTGGTCGGTTGAAGCAGCGCCCTGATCAACAACCGTTGCAGTGCCGTGCATTTTAAGCATATCGTAAGTCCGCACCTTTCCTTCTGCAATTACGGCAGCGACCGCTTTTCTGATTTTGGATGCAATGCTTTGTTCATCAATAAAATCGAGCATCATGCAGGCCGATTCAATCATGGCAATAGGATTGACAATGGAAACCGGAAAATCGGCATATTTGGGAGCCGAACCGTGCGTCGGTTCAAAAACGCCAATTCCTGAGTCCGGATTGTATTGCGCCGAACAGGCAAAACCAAGACCACCTATCAAACCGGCAAAACCGTCCGAAATGATATCCCCAAACAAATTGCCGGCTACAATCACCCCATAATTTTCAGGATTTTTCGTCAACCACATCATCTGGGCATCCACATTGGTATTCCACAATTCAATTTCAGGAAATTCATTTTTTTGCATTTCCAGGGCCATTTTATACATCATGCCCGAAGTTTCGCGCAAAACATTGGGTTTTTCACACAAAGTAACCGATTTATAATTGTATTTACGAGCATGTTCAAAAGCAGCTCTTAGGATACGACGGGTGGCGGGTTTACTAAAAATACGGGTTGAAATGGAGATCTCATCGGAGGGTAAATCACCAAAATTCTTTTTGTATTTGGGATGTGACAAAAGGCCATTCAAAATCTCACCTTGCGGATTCGACCATTCCACACCACTGTACAAGCCTTCGGTATTTTGACGAAAAATTACCACATCTACTTCAGGTTCTTCCACACCTCCATCAGCCCCACGGCGGATAAAGTTGAGCGGATTTCCTTTATAGGAATGGCATGGACGCATACAAATATCCAACCCAAAATGTTGACGGAGATTCACAATGGGTGACGAGTAAATCAGTCCTTTTCCCTGCAGTGCAGCATCAAGTTCCTGTGCCGCTGCATCTTTGGGCTTTGAAGTAATGGCCCCGAAAAGTGCAATTTTATGCTTTTCAATTAAATCGATGGTGCGCTGCGGTAAAGGGTTTCCCTCTTTTTTCCAAAACTCCCAACCGATATCGCCTTCCACATAATCGGCTTCGAAACCGGCAGCTTCCAACACGCGTAAACTGGCATCTAATACAGCTCTTCCAATACCATCACCCGGCAAAGTTACAATGGTCCTTTTTGTCATGGCTTTATCCTTTTTTTGATTTCTAAAAAAACAAATATACAAAGGCAGGCCACACAAAAAACAGGGACACCGAAAATTCAGTATTTTACTTAAAATTCATCATCAATGACCCCGTCATCCCAAAATTCGATTTATCTTTGACAATAAAACCCATGAAACAGGTAAAACATTTAAAAACCGGATTAACATTGTGGTTTGTTCTGATAAGCCTGCTGCTTCAGGCACAATCGTTAGAGCAACGTCTTGAAAAACTCTCGAAAACGTATCCCATCCAAATAAAGAAGATGGAAACCGACAGTTTTTTCTCAGAAAAATATGAGATTACATTCACCCAGCCCCTTGATCATTTCAAGGCGGGAAGCAAGACATTTAATCAGCGCATCTACCTATCCCACAAAGGTTTTAACCGTCCCGTCGTATTGGTAACCGATGGATATTGGGCCAATTATGCCGCCCGGCCGAAATACGTAAACGAGCTGTGTCCTATTTTGGATGCCAATCAAATTGTGGTAGAGCACCGCTATTTCCCGCCTTCGGCTCCCGACAGTCTGGATTGGCGATATCTAACGGTAAAACAAGCAGCGGCAGATGACCATGCCATTGTAGAGTTGTTAAAGAATATCTATCCCACTCAATGGGTGAATACCGGCATCAGCAAAGGAGGACAAACCTGTATGTATCACCGTTATTTTTATCCGGACGATGTGGTAGCCAGTGTGGCCTATGTGGCCCCGCTGAACTTCTCGATCACCGACAAACGGATCAACCGTTTTTTCAAAACGGTAGGAACAAAACGCTGTCGCGAAGCGATTTATCAATATCAAAAAGAGCTGATTAGTCGACGTGCAACCTATTTACCTGCGTTTATCCGTCAGGCCAACAAAAAACAATACACCTACCGGATGGGTTATAAAAAAGCTTTTGACTTGATGGTTTTTGAATATCCGTTTGCCTTTTGGCAATGGGGAGTAACGTCATGCGACTCTATTCCCAAGCCGGGCAGTACAGCACAAAAAATGATTGAGCACCTGGATAAAGTAGCCGATTTGTCCTGGATTTCGGATCAGGGCATTCAAAAATATGAACCGTTTTTTTATGAGGCCATGCACGAAATGGGCATGTATGGGTACGACATCAAACCCTTTGAAGCGTGGACAGTTTTCAAAAAAAATCCTGATTTTCGATTTACACTTCCAAAAGGAGCCGAAGTTGAATTTAATCCTGCCTTAATGGAAAAGGTGGATTGTTTTATTCGGCATAAAGCCAACAACATGATGTTTATTGTGGGAGGGGCTGATCCATGGGGCGCTACGTCAGCCGACGTGACCTATCAAACCAACTCGGTAAAATTTGTAAAACCCGGAGGAAGCCATCGTACACGCATCAACAACCTTCCTGAAGCGCAAAAGAAGGAAGCCATTCGCATCCTCAAAAAATGGTTGAATCAGTAACTTCAAAGCGGGTAAAACCTACCAACCAAAAAAGGAGCATCGTTTGATGCTCCTTTTTGTTTTTCCCGTTTGATTTTCCATCATCAAAGTTATGGAAAAACGGAATGGCCTTCAAATATTTTCGCCTGCGCGGGCTGTGTTACCTGTCCGATCAGACTAAACTGAGCACCATTTACCGTAACATCCAATTGGGCATATCCATGATTACCCACCGACAAAACAACGTAAGCACTGCTTGATGCCCCACGGGGATGAATGTAGGTGGATACCTGCATGGCTTTTTTTGTTTTTTCGGTACGAAGCTGATACCGTTCGGCACGTCCCTTGGCGGTAATGCCTCCCAATCCATTGCTGCTGATCCGGCTTAAATCGTGAAATACCATTTGCAAGACAGCGGTATCGCCCCTGACTGCAAAAAAGTTGACATCCGTCGAAAGGGCAATATTTTGGCCGTTGTTCATCTTTAAATGATCTGCCTGAAAAACATAATTTTTACTTTCAAGCAATTTTTTATACCGCATACGCGATTTGAGCTGCTTTGTCTTTCTATTGATTTTCCGTTCTTTGGCAGACAAAGAGTGATGATTATTCGAGGTGTTTTGAGCAACCATCCCCTGGACCATAAAGCCCAAAATCATCAAACCACTGAATATATATCTGAACGTTTTCATTGGTATTTAGATTTTATAAACGATAAATAACCTGAATTTTCATGGACTGTTTTAAACTTACTAAAACCTTGAATGCCCCTTGTACACGGCAGCCCTTGAAGGAGCCACCAAATGACCACTCATCCTGATGCGACCTCCACCAATCATGAGCACTTCGAGGTAGGCATTTCCATTGTTGTTGACTGTCAAATAGAAATAGGGCTGGCCGCCACCACCCCGGGGTCTGATATTTCCGGAAGCCGACAGGGCTCTCTTCAAAGATTTTCCCTGTCTAAAGGTGTACTTCGACAGAAAACCTTCAGCAGTAAGGCCTCCTACTCCATTCCACCCAACCAGTCCCTGAAATCCAAACTGCAAAATGACTTTGTTTTTCACCACAGCAAAAAAGTTCACATCCGGCGAAACCGAATAAGAGATTCCTCCCGGACCATACAACCGGTCAGCCTGGAAAACAAAATAATGATGTTTTAGTAAGTTGGCATAATAGGCGCGCGAACGTAACGATGCCTTCAACCGGGCCACCTTTCGTTTTCTGCGTTCAATTTTCCGAATTTCTTTTGGGGTAAGATGTCTGACCTGGGCAGTTGAAACCTGAGGAGTAGCAAACCCAAGCACCAATAAAATCAACAGAATATTTTTTAATCTTTTCATGGCTTTTTAGTTTTAGTTCACGAAAAAACTTGCCAAAACCATGCCATCTTTTTTTCTTAAAAGATTTTTAACCTTGAAGTTGTTTAAAGTTAAATTATCTTTTGATATGTATATTACTAAAAATCAGACAATAAATAATTTTTTTAAT
>CBETNY010000211.1:0-4178 GCA_965537275.1 uncultured bacterium
CGGCCAGGATACCCTGGCCTGGTTGCCTTACGAAAAAGAAGCGGTTCCGACTGATTATCAAGCCGTAAAAGTATCCGTATCGGGACTAAAAGGTGGTCATTCGGGTGATGATATCGAAAAGGGAAGAGCCAATGCCAATAAACTGCTAAACCGTTTTTTATGGACTTACAAAGAGCAGTTTCAAATGAAGTTGAGCACGTTTGATGGCGGCAACCTGCGTAACGCCATTGCACGTGAAGCCTATGCTGTTGTGATGGTTCCTCAAGGGAAGGCGCAACAATTGATTGCCGAAGCCAAAGGGTTTGAAGAGATGGCTCAAAATGAATTTCATGCAACAGAACCCGGTTTGAAGTTTATGGCTGTTGAAACTGACGTACCGGGTTCAGTAATTGCCGATGAAGATTTTAGTAAGCTGGTGAATGCGTTATATGCCTGTCCTCACGGCGTAATCGCCATGTCACAGGACATTCCCGATTTTGTGGAAACTTCTACAAATCTGGCTTCCGTAAAGTTTCAGGAAAAAGAGATATTGATTACCACGAGTCAGCGCAGTTCCGTTGAATCGGAAAAAGAGGATGTAACCAATATGGTGGTCAGTGTTTTTAACCTGGCCGGTGCCCGTACAAAAACCTCAGACGGTTATCCGGGTTGGACACCTAATCCTGATTCCGAAATTGTTGATTTAACCGGAAAGCTGTACCAAAAACTTTTCGACCAGAAACCGGAAGTACTGGCCATCCATGCCGGATTGGAGTGTGGATTGATTGGCGCAAAATATCCTGGTATGGATATGATTTCGTTTGGCCCGACCATCAAAGGGGCGCATTCCCCTGACGAAAGATTGGAAATTGCTTCCGTGAAAAAGTTCTGGGATTTAACATTGGAAGTGCTGAAAAATATTCCTGTTAAAGAGTAATCCTAACTTAAATGTCCAAAAAGCTGAAACATCTTTTAGCGGTTTTACTGTTGTTGGTTTTTGTTACACCAACAACGGTAAAGCTATTGGACGAGTCTTTTCATCACCATTTCTACTTCTCTTATTCCGGTAAAAAAAGTGAGACATTACACGAGTACCACCGGACATGTCCCATTCCGGGATTTAATCTGGCCTTTTTTTCACTTCAAAAACAGATACATGTAATAGAGAAGAAGGAATACTGTGGTGATATTCTTTTACCCCTTTCACTTGGGCATTTTTCTTTTGAATTAAATTTATCCACTTTATTACGTGCGCCTCCTTTATTAGACAAAATAGTATAACCTGAAGCGGTCAACAAAGTTGATCTCTATCTGGTTAATAGCAACCATCGAAAAGATGGCCTCAAAAAAAACGTCTAATAATTATCGTAATGAAATGAAAATGAAACTTTTAATTTTCTTTTCCGTGTTTCTTTTGCTAAAAGTAAACGCGCAAAACAGTATCAGTGGCCGGATTATAGATTCAAAAACCAAAGAGTCACTTCCCGGCGTAAATATTGTAATCAGCGAGTTGTCACTGGGCACAGTCAGTGACAATAATGGTCACTACCTTTTAAAATCCTTACCTAAGGGAACGTTTCTCGTCAGCTACTCTTATGTGGGCTACGAAACCGTAACAAAAAAAATAAATTTACAAGGCAACGGACTGGTAATCAATGTAGCCTTAAAGCCCATGGTAGTTCAGGGGGAGGAAGTAGTCATCAGCGGATATTTTACAAATACCCAGCATGAGAATACGGTTAAAATAAATAGTATCAACACCAGAGATATTACCCAACCTGTTCAGGCATCTTTTATCGGTTCGATGGCTGAAATTCCGGGTGTAAATGTGGTTTCCAAAGGTCCCGGCGTAGCTACACCGGTTATTCGGGGACTATCGCTAAGCAATGTACTGATGCTCAACAATGGTATTCCAATGGAAAACTTCCAATTCTCAGAAGACCACCCATACCTGGTTGACGGTTCCGGACTTAGCCGTGTCGAAATCATCAAAGGACCGGCCTCGCTAATGTACGGCTCAGGAGCCGTGGGCGGGGTAATTAACCTCATTGCCGAACCGGTAGCCCCCGAAGGCCACATCCAGGGTGAAGTAAACACGAAGTTTTTTAGTAATACGCTGGGCACCAATTCAGTAGTTGGGATTAAAGGCCATGAAAAAGGCTGGGTATGGGGTGCACATGCTACCCTTAATTCACATGAAGATTATCGGCAGGGCAATGGACAAACGGCAGCCAACACCCGCTTTAACGCAAACAGTGTAAAACTCAATACCGGACTTATCAGAAAAATTGGTTCATTCAGGCTGTTTTACGACTATAACCGCTCCAAACTCGGAATGTCTGTTCCGCCGGCATTGGCTTTAGTAACGGAAAGAGGAAGGAAAAACAGCGTCTGGTATCAGGATTTAACCGACCATCTGTTGACAGCAAAAAGCAAGATATTTTTGGGTGATTTTAAACTGAATGCGGATTTTTCCTACCAAAACAATAACCGACGCCTGCAAGGTTCTGCGCTCACACCGGTAAGAGAACTGGTTGATATGACATTGCAAACTTTTAACTATCGAATAAAAGGTGTTTACGACTTCAGCGAAAATACCAAGGCATTTCTCGGTATACAGGGCATGAGCCAAAGCAACAAGAACCATGAAGCCCCCCAACATGTTATCCCGGATGCACAGCTGAATGATTTTTCAGTATTCAGCATGCTTCACCGGCAGTTTAGCCCTAATTTTATTGCAGAAGCCGGAATCCGTTACGACCACCGGACCATTGATGTGCCCGAAGCGGAAAACATTACCGCTCTTCACAGGAGCTTTAATAACATCAGTGCTTCAGTGGGAACCAATTTTCATTTATCCAGTCATGCCCTATTGCGATTTAACCTGGCATCTGCTTTTCGTAGCCCTAACATTGCCGAGCTGACCCAAAACGGTTTGCATGCCAATCGCTATGAAATTGGAAACCAGGCTTTGACAAATCAACGCAACCTCGAATCCGACCTCGGATTGCACATCCACACCCGGCATACCACTTTTGAAATTTCGGCTTTTTACAATTACATTTACAACTACATCTATTTGTCCCCAACCAACGAAACCATGGACGGATATGCCGTGTATCGCTATTTGCAAACCCCTTCACGATTGTTTGGCGGGGAAGCCGGATTGCATATCCATCCCCATCCATGGGATTGGTTGCACATAAAAGCTAATTATTCTTACATCGTTGGCGAGAAAATTTCAGGCGGTTACCTGCCCCTGATTCCTGCCAACAAATTACATTTTGAAGTAATGGTTAAGAAGAATCGTTGGAAATCGACCAGAAATCCTTTTGTCAAAGTATGGCTTGATTACGCCTTTAAACAGGGGAAACCTTCCGAATTTGAAACGGTTTCAGATGGTTACACCTTATTGAATGCTGCTTTGGGAACCGATTTAAGCATTCACAGGCAGTTGATGCAATTTAGTCTGACAGCTTCCAATTTACTCAATACTTTGTACATAGATCACCTTTCGACACTAAAAGATGTGGGAATTTACAATATGGGGCGAAATATTGCTTTGAATATTCGAATACCCTTTGGAATCAAAAAATAAAAAAATCGGAGTTTTTGAAAATATATTCTATTCGTGCCTGAAAATTGCTTCGAGAATGTTTTTCTAAAGTGCAAGCCATGAAAAACATTCCGATGGGTTCAAACAGAAATGGTTGAGCCTCCCGATTCCTGCTTTAGCAGGATGAATTGGAAAGAAGTGGGCATAAGAATTGATAGTTCAAGGTATTATCTTGATTAGATATTGCATTATTGGCCTTTTCCCTTTCGGGGAGGAGGCCTTTTTTACTAATTAGTGCAAAATGGAATATTTAATTTAAATCAATCCGTCGAAGACCGGTTTACTTTTAAAATAAAGTGGATGAGACCGGCAAAATAAACCTGTTGGTCGTCCCACATAGCCGAATGACTGCCATTAGGACAATAGACATAACTTCCATGCTGCACCTGTGTTGACATCCAGCGCATGTATTCCGGATCCATGGTGTCGTATTTTGCCCCGATAGTCAGTGTGGGTACTTTGATTTTGGGCAGGTCAGCTGAACGGTCCCAATGCAATAAATTACCGGCTCCACGAAATTCGCTGGGGCCTTGCATTTGTGTGTAAACGGTGGTGTTACAATGATTATATCCCCGAAATGCCG
>CBETNY010000212.1:0-4174 GCA_965537275.1 uncultured bacterium
GAATAAAATCCTTATTTTTCCATTTTTAAAATAAGAAGGAAGCCAAGGGAAAATGAAACTTGGTCTGATTCCCGATTTTGTAAGCACGTTCAATAGACATAAATAAATGATAAGAATCATGAAAAAATTTAAAATTTCAATCCCTTTTCTTTTGTTGTTTTCCTGTTTTTTGTTGGCCGGTTGCTCCTTAAAAAAGGATGACAATCAACAACCACTCAAAGTGGCAATCAGCAAGTATAGTTCACACCAAACTTACCGGAATTGGCTTCATCGGTTTAATGAACAGGTGACCTTTGTGAATCTTTATCCTTTATCGGTTGATTCGGCCGTGAAAGTACTGAAAACCTGCGATGGCCTTTTGTGCACGGGGGGAGGCGACCTCTATCCGGCTCTTTTTGGGAAATTGGACGAAGCAGATAAATGCGGAACTCCTGACCGGCATCGTGATAGTTTGGAGTTGGCCGTCATTGGTGAAGCTTTGAATATGAAAATGCCGCTCTTTGGCGTTTGCCGGGGGCTACAGGTTATTAATGTGGCGTTAGGAGGGACGTTGTACACCGATTTGCCCACCGATATCGGAACAAAGGTCACGCACCGGACAAAAGACGGAAAGCATGCCATGCATGAAGTGTATGTCAATAAAAGTGCTGAATTGTATGCCATCAGCCATGCGGATAGCGGGTTGATTTACAGTCATCACCATCAGGGAATTGACCGGCTGGGAAATGGTTTAAAAGTGGGGGCTCGTTCGGCAGACAGTCTGGCGGAAGAGATTGAGTGGGCCGACACCACCGGAAAAAGTTTTTTAATGGCTTTGCAATGGCATCCTGAACAACTCGACACGTTGATGCCGCTCTCGAAAAGTGTTGCAGAAAAGTTCCTACAAGAGATTAGCACTTATCGTAAAGTATCTGCTAAAACATTGCCGTAAATAACGGTAGGTCAACTCTTATTGAGAAACAAGGTCCCATGAATTTATAATGGCGTGTAATCATAAGCCGGGTTTAAATCCCCAATTTCGGTCTTCTGCCTTCGGATTTCCGACTTCTGCCTTCCAACTACCAACTTTCTTCAATCAAATGATAGGTCAAAGGAATTTTGGTTTTTAGTCGGCGCAGTAAATCGGCCGAAAGGTTTCTTTTGGAAAAAGGAACACGTTTTACGTACTGCTGAATTTGTCCTGCTTTCCGGCCATATTTGTAGGTATGTGTAAAATTAAGACTATCAGCCAATTTAATGTTTTGATTGTCGAGATTTGGTACACTGATAAAGAATCGGCTGTCGGCCATGCTTCCGTTATTTAGGAGGTGATGGCTCGATAGATAAGCATAGAGTTCTTTTGCCGTATTGATGGCAGGGTCAACCAAAAGGATATCTTTTTCCATGAAGTTGCGGTAAAGGTATCGTCCGTTTTCTTTATAATGATAGGCATAATAAAGCACCTCATTAAAATCGTTGATAAAAAACGGATAATGGGTACAGCCCAGAATAATTGATTTCAGCTTGTTGGTTGTTCCCGATTTTCTGATTTTTTCCAAAAGAGAAATGACGTGATAATGAATATAGTTTTTTACGGAATTTAACTGTATTTCAGAGGGATTGGTCATGGTTCCGGTATAGAGGATGTTATTTCCGGTGAAATCAAAATGGTATCGCTGAAGGATTGATTTGTCGATGGGGGCTAGTTTATTTGAAAATGACGGACCCCTGTAGTTGTTTCTCACGTTCAGGAGGGATTGGTCGATGTAATCTTTTTCACCGTCGATGGCTGCGGCCAGTCCTACTCCTCCTTGTTGGAAGGTTACCAATTTGCCTTTGTAGTGTAGTTTCTCTTTTTGCTCTTTCACAGTGTTGGGATAACCCTTCGATGCAACGGTCCCTGCAGTAGCCATAATGCCGATGGCTGCATCTTCATTTTTCCCGATATTTTCGAGTGCACCTCTTACTCCTGCTCCAATTACACCAATCACTTTTAGGTTGATTCCGGCTCGTTGCACAAATTCTTCAATGTCGTTTTTTCCATAGGCCGTGGCGGTATTACATGCAATTACAATTGCTTTAACCTGCTTTTTATCAGTTTGATATTTTTTTGCTGTTTGTGAAGCGTAATACTTGTTTCCCAGTAAAAAGGCAGCGTCTTTAATGACGTGTTCCTTGAGCAGTTTGGTTTTGTGGTTTCCGGGATATTCGCCATAAGGCATATTGGCTTTATCGCCGAGGTATATGAACGATTCGGCTAAAAAATCTATTTTATTATCTTTTGTTTGTTGGTGTGTTTTGTTATTGAAATTGTCTGAGTTTAAAATGGCATCCAGTACGGTGAGGCCACCGGTACCGGAATCAAATATGCCTATCGGAAGCTTTGGATTGTTTTGAGGATACGTTTTAAAATTGATGTAAAAAAAGCCGGATGGTTGGTGAAGAATTACCTCTTGGATGTTGTGGGTCGGTTGAGTTGTCGTTTCTGCTTTTTTTGAATGATTGGCACAAGAGATAGTCATCATGAAAGAAGCAAACAGGATGGTGTAAAGAGACCATCTGCCGATAGATAAGGATTGTTTCATCTTAATTTGTTTTAAGTATTGAAGAAGAAATATCAAATTTACTTTTGTTTTTCTTTCAAATCAAATGGAAGAGGTATAAACGCATGATAATTAACGAAAAAGCATGTTTTGTTTAAAGAATTAACATTTTTGTGGGTGCTAATCCATGTGAGGTATCAGAGGGACTGATTTTTCATTTTATTTTCTTGCCATGGAAGAAATTTATTGTACTTTTATACACAACAATACCTTTTTCTGAAAAGATACCCATCATACTACAACGTTCTAACCATGAAGAAATACCTGTTTTTAATACTCGTTACCCTGTTTTGGATGAATGTTTTTTCGGCGTTCGGTCAGGGACAGTTGCCGGATAATCACGAAGAATGCACCATTGGTGTGGCGGCAGGGAGCGCTACAAGCGATGGCAGGCCCATGGTTTGGAAAACCCGTGATTACAGCTCTGCCCCCAACAACGAAATAAAGTATAACACCTCTTTCAAATATAAATTTATCAGTGTTTCCAATGCGGGAGAGGCTACTTATGCCTGGATGGGTTTAAATGAGCATGGATTGGCTATTGTGAATTCGTTGTCATCCGATTTGCCGAAAGGAACTTCAGGCCCTTCCAATGGCGCCTTAATGCGTGATGTGCTGGGCAATTGCAGGACAGTTGCCGAATTCCGTCACTATCTCGATTCGACCAACCGAAGCGGGCGTCAGACACATGCAAATTTTGGGGTGATCGATTCCACCGGAATCGCTGCCATTTTCGAAACCTCAGGCAATCAATATTGGGAATATAATGCAGCCAATGCCTCACATGGTTATGTTATCAGAACCAATTTTTCAGTAGCGGGTGGTGGTTCTTCAGGAATTGAACGATATAATCGCTCCTCCGATTTGATGGCTGCTTTTTATTCAGGAGATTCTCTGAATGTAAAAAGTATTCTTCGTTACCAAATGCGTGATTTTTCAGATTTCCAAAGTAATCCCATTGCGATTCCTTACAACCAACATTGGTCTCCGTCCATTCCTGTGGGTTATATCAACACCGACAAAAGTATTTGTCGCTATTCATCGGTGTCAACAGCTGTTATTCACGGGGTGCTTCCTACGGAATTGGCCGGTTTTTCAACACTTTGGTCTATGTTGGGACAACCTGCTTCAACGGTGGCCTTGCCCTATTGGCCGGTGGCATCAACTCCTCCAGAAGCCGATGGTGAGTATACCGCTCCTCTTTGCGATTTGGCACATCAAATCAGGTCCAGTCTGTTTGATTATTCGTCCGATGAACATTTTATCAATACGTTTAAACTCCGCGATGGTGCCGGTGCGGGATTGTGGTCGTGTACCTTTCCTTTCGAAGATACTGTTTTAAGGATAACCCGTTCCTACTTGGATAGCCTTCGAGGGATGAAAACTTTGCCTGTGTCTGCTTTGAGGGACTTTGAAAACCGATGGGCACGCCAGGCTTTGGCTCGTCTTAAATTTTGTCACCAATCGCTTCTTGCTTCTGTCAATACATTGAATGTGAATAGTTTGGAGGTATTTCCCAATCCGGTTGAACACCAGGGAATTTTCAGCCTTCACTATGTTCTTAAGGTGCCTTCGTGCGTGCAGTTTGAATT
>CBETNY010000213.1:0-4149 GCA_965537275.1 uncultured bacterium
TATGCCACCCTTTCGATGCATGCCAACGAAGTGGGGCCTGCCCAGGCTGCGCCATTGATTGCCTACGAAATGATTACCAGTAAAGATCCTGAAATTCGATCGTGGCTCGACAAAACGGTGTACATGATGGTTCCATCGCATAATCCTGACGGAATGGATATGGTAGTCAATAATTACTTGAAATACAGAGGAACCAAATACGAAGGAGCATCCTATCCGGGAGTGTATAACAAATATGTGGGGCACGATGATAATCGCGATTTCATTACGCTTTCGCAGACCGATACCAAGGCCATTGCTGCCGTCTCCGATACGGCCTGGTATCCACAAGTGATGTTTGAGAAACACCAAATGGGATCAACAGGAGTTCGGTATTTTGTTCCGCCTCCGGCCGATGCCATTGCCCAGGTGATAGATGCCAACTTATGGAACTGGATGAAAATTTTTGGCTCGAACATGATTACCGAAATGACTGACGACAGTCTGAAAGGGGTCGTACAACAATATATTTTTGATGATTATTGGCCGGGTTCCACCGAAACAAGTTTGTGGAAGAATGTGATTTCGATGCTTACCGAATGCGCCAGTGCAAAGTTTGCCACACCGGTTTATGTGGAACCCACCGAGCTTAGGGCCGGAGGCAAAGGGCTTGCCGAATATAAAAAAGGCATCAACATGCCCGATCCGTGGAAAGGGGGTTGGTGGCGTCTGAGCGACATCATCAAATACGAGCAAAGTTCCACAAAGGCCATCATCAAAACAGCTGCTTTGCACAAAGATGAAATCCTGAAATTTCGCAACGACTTGTGCCGAAAAGAGGTGAACAAAGGCAAAACACAGCCGCCCTATTTCTATATTCTGCCGCAGCAACAAGCCGATCAGAGTGAGCTGGTCGACCTTATCCGAATTATGCAGGAGCAGGGAATTGATATGTATCAGCTCAATAAAAATGTTACCGTTGATAATTTTGACTTTCACCGCGGAGATATCGTCATCCCTCTCGCACAACCTTACCGTCCGTTTATTAAAGAGGTGATGGAGGCGCAAACCTATCCCGTGCGGCATTTTACACCGGGAGGCAAGGTAATCCGTCCCTACGATATCACTTCCTGGTCGCTGCCTTTGCACAAAGGGCTGAAAAGCCATGAGTTGGATGTTTATGCTGAGCAGGTGGCTAACCATATCAGTAAGTTGCCTTTGCATTTTAATTTTATGAAGCCAATCGAAAAAAGCGGATGGGGAGTGGCTTTTAAAGTCGGCGATAATGAAAGTTATCAAGATGCTTTTGATTTGCTTGCACAAAAAGTAGCCGTTTTTCGTACGGATGAAGCGTTCAGTGTTGACGGAACCGTTATACCCAAAGGGAGTTTTGTGGTACAAAACGGAAGTGCGTTAACAAAGTTAATGCCTAAACTCACGGTGAATCCGGTAGCTTTACAGCAAAAGCCTGCCGTGAAGATGCATAAAATCAGTATGCCACGCATTGCACTGATGGAGACCTATTTCCATGATATGGATGCCGGATGGACACGTTTTATTTTCGACACGTATCACATTCCGTTTACGGTGGTTCATCCCGGAGAGGTGGAAAAAACTGATTTCAGTAAATTTGATGTTCTTATTTTTCCGGATATGAGTAAATCGGTTTTGATGGACGGTAAGTATTCCGAAAGTGGTTATTACCAACCCAATTATCCGCCAAAATACACCAAAGGCATTGGCAAAAAAGGCCTGCAAAAAATCATGGCTTTTGTAAATAGGGGAGGTAAAGTGTTGAGTTGGGGCCGCTCCACCGATTTATTTCTCGGCACCCTCACCATTCAACCGAAAAAAGGTGAAAAAGAAAGTTTTGTTTTGCCTTATCGCAATCTGGGAAAATCATTACAAAAGCAGGGCTTGTATTGTCCGGGAACTTTTGTGAAGGTCAATTGGAAGCCTGATCATCCGTTGACGCTTGGCATGGCAAAACAGACAGGCATTTTCTACCGCGGGAATCCTGTTTTCAGGACTTCCATTCCCGGATTTGATATGGATCGCCGTGTGATTGGTTGGTTTCCTGAAGACCATATTTTGCTAAGCGGCTACGCCGAACACTTGAATTTGGTGGGTAACAAGCCGGTCATGGTTTGGCTCAAAAAAGGTCAGGGACAAATGGTGCTTTACGGATTCAGTTGGTATTTAATGCGTTGCTCATGTAATGCATTGAAGCTGCTTGTTTTAATCTTTGGGATTTTGTGAGAGAAATTCCGGAAAATAGCGGTCGAAAAGGTAAATGGTAAAGCCCATTCCGATGGTTCCGATGAAAGAACCTGCCAGGGTGTCTATGAGAAAATGCTGTGACAAATAAACCCGCGAAAAGGCAATGAGCAGGGCCAGTGTTAACCATGCAAATTTTCCCCACGGGTTTTTGGTAAGATAAATCAGAATGACGAAGATGCCAAAAGCCGTGGCGGAATGCCCCGAAGGAAAACTGTTGTACATGTGCATGGATTCTCCGTGAACCAGGTAAAGCGGATGAATGCCCTGGAAATAGGCTGCGGGTCGTAACACATCATTAAAGACCAAGTGTTTTAACCCTTGCACTATAAGGGTAATCAATAAATTTCCGGCTAAATAAATTACCGCTACTCTTTTATATTTGAACAGTATGATCATGAAAAGAACAGCCACCGCCCATCCACTACCCAGCCTGGTCAGATTTCTAAAAAAGAAATCAAAAAAATGGTTGTGATATTGGTTGATGAAAAGATGGACAGTCGCTTTGGGAACAAACAACAAGGGCAGCAGGCATGCTGCTAACACAAAAGCATAGATAGAAAGTATCGTTTTATTTTTTTTAAGAAAGCTATCCATTAACCTCGTTTTTTTTCAAGTGGTCAAATTTTCCTGCCGGTGGCAAATCTCTTTTTCCACTCGCAAAGGAGATGGAATCTGTAGGGCATACATCCATACAATTTCCGCAGGCAAAACAGTCGGGGATTGTCTTTTTTTCACGCTTTAAAATATGGTCCATCACATCGGAGGGACAAGCCTTGGAACAGGCATCGCAAGCAATGCAAGTTTGATAGTCGACCTTAATTTTAAAAACGCTTAATTTTTCAAATAACCATCCCACCAACCCGAACGGACAAAATAGATGGCACCAGGGCCTGTAAACAAATAAGCTGGTTATCAGAACAATTCCGATAAATATCCACCCCGCAAGGGTTGGAATCATGGGGTTGTAAAGTTTAAATGGGTCGACCCACTCTATGATATCAAAGGCCCAAATGAGTGCAATAGCCAACATCATTACAAAAAAGGTGATACGAATTCCATTGCTGATTTTAAAAGGGATTTTGTATTGTCTGAGAATTCCTCGATTTCCTTTCTTATTTCTGTTTAACCTGAAAATCAGGTCCTGGAGCACCCCCAACTGGCATCCCCAGGCACAAATCGATTTATTGGCGATGACCACAAACGCCAAAAAAACAGTAAGTGCAATCATTCGGGGGAGAAATACGGCATGGTGAATGGTGAGCATCATCAGGGCATCTTTTACAGTGCCCATAGGACTTGGGTCTGATCCCAGGATAATTCCAAAAATAAGCACTGCGCCCAGGTAAAACCATTTACGGTTTCCGGCGTTCAGTTTTTTTTGTCTCATAAGCCATAAGCCAATGAGCAAATAAATGGCCCAGAGTACAAATTTGACGATTATCTTATTCCAATTTTTTTTCTGATTTTCCAAATAAATTGCCATTTGGGCTGTCAATTTCCTGGTGATTTGCTCGTTGGTCAATCCGGTTTCTTCGAGCCCTTTTTCCATTGACGTGGCGTTTTTTAGCCCAAATGTTTTCAACAAAACCTTTTCAGGAATTTTGTTGGTTTTTCCGAAATCGGCAATGTTTTCTCCTGCTGTAAATTGAAATTCTGTGGGAACCTCTGTGTGTTCCTTAGTTTTTCCTGTCCATAATTTTACTGAAAACCAGGAAAGGCCTATGGTAATGCCAATGACCAAAAATGCAGCCAAAAAGGGCTGATATACGTTTTTCTTCTTCATGAGAAATTAAATTATTACCAAAGCAGATTTAGCAAAATTGATTACCCAACAAAGATAGAATCTTTTTGTAAGCGGGTAGTATGTGATTTTGCCCGAGAATTGGTTAA
>CBETNY010000214.1:0-4082 GCA_965537275.1 uncultured bacterium
TCGGGCATCTTTGCCGTATTCCATGCCGGTGAACGCCTGCGGTATTCTTCCAAATTATCGGCTGCACTTTTGCCAATATGAAAGGGCGCTTCATACAAATCGCGGTAGCTTTGGTGATGGTATCCCATCCGTAAAATCAAATCGCTCACAGGCTCTCCGGCAAATGCAACTTTATAGGCTTTGGGATGCCTGAAAATACTCATTAAGGTAATGAGTCCGCCATGGCTGTAGCCGATAATCCCCACCCTGTTTTTGTCAACGATGTCATAATTATTGACCATGTGGTTGCGGGCGGCCAACACATCTTCCACTTCCAATCCGCCGTAGTCGATGTCCTGATAAAACGATTTTCCGTAACCGGTACTTCCGCGATATTCGGGTGCTACCACGATATAACCCTGTGCCATGAGCTCACGGATAATGTGGGTATAATAAACGGTAAAGTTGGAGTGAACTCCGCCATGGGGAAAAACCAGCAGCGGATATTTTTTGTTGGGATCAATCCATTTGGGGATAAACACATAGGTCCAGAATTTTACCGGATTGCCATAGCCGATGCCGGTGGGATTGGGTTCGTGGGCCCGCGGCGGGCCGGTGATATAAAGTTTATCCACGTAAGCCACATCACCCACTTTCTGAAACCAGAGAAGGTCATCGTTTTGCTTTTGGATAACATCCAGGCGGTGGCGTAGGTTGTTGTTCTCCCTTTTCAGGGCTTTCAGGATGTTCGCGGTAGATTGTTGTGCCTGAAGTGTAGTTATTGCCATCGTAACGAACAGTGCGGTAAGAATGGCTTTTGAAATCGTTTTCATGACGTAAATATTTTGGTTGTTTGAATGATTTTAACAAAAAATTATACTGATGGGCTAACCATCTCAATGGCGTGGTGCCATGCCTTTAGGCTTTTTTCAACTTCATCGGGATTTTGTTGTGCACGAAACTCCTGTTGTAGTTTCCATTGGCTGGCAATTTCATTCACATCTGACCAATAGCCAACGCCGAGTCCGGCAAAATAAGCAGCGCCAAGAGATGTGCTTTCGACTATTGAAGGGCGTTGTACGGTCGTTTGTAAAAGGTCGGCCTGTATTTGCATGAGTAAATCATTTGCTGCTGCGCCGCCGTCAACCCGGAGTTTGTCAATGTTGACTCCTGAATCTTTCTCCATGGCTTTTATCACATCATAACTTTGAAAGGCAATGGATTCGAGTGCGGCACGGGTAATGTGGGCTTTGGTTGTCCCGCGGGTGATTCCATAGATTAAACCGCGGGCATCCTGGTTCCAGTAAGGGGCACCCAGTCCCGTAAAGGCCGGCACAAAGTAAACGCCTCCATTGTCGTCTACCGAACCGGCTACCCTTTCGCTGCTCTTGGCATGTCTGAAGAATTGCATGTTATCGCGCAACCACTGAATCACGGCACCCCCGACAAACACACTGCCTTCGAGCGCATAGGTGGTTTCTCCATGGAGTTGCCAACCAATGGTTGTCAATAACCGGTTTTTTGATTCAACGGCTTCCCGGCCGGTATTCATCATGATAAAGCATCCGGTGCCATAGGTGTTTTTTACCATTCCTTTTTGCGTGCACATCTGTCCAAAAAGGGCGGCTTGCTGATCGCCTGCGACTCCTGAAATGGGGATTTTATGCGAAAAAATCATGTTGTCGGTGTGACCGAACAAACCACTGTTGGGCTTTACCGTCGGCAACATGGAGGTGGGAATGTCAAAAAGCTTGAGTAAGTCTTCATCCCATTGCAGGGTGTGAATGTTGAAAAGCATGGTTCGCGAAGCATTCGAAAAATCAGTAAGATGCAGCTTACCATTGGTCAGGTTCCAAATTAACCATGAATCTACGGTACCAAAAGCAAGTCTTCCTTGATCGGCTTTCTTACGTGCCCCTGCCACATGGTCGAGAATCCATTTTACTTTGGTGGCCGAAAAATAGGCATCGATTTCCAGGCCGGTTTTTTCTTTAATCATGGGTTGGTGGCCCGAGGCTTTTAACGAATCGCAATAAGCCGAGGTGCGACGGTCTTGCCATACGATGGCCCGATAAATGGGTTCGCCGGTTTGACGATCCCAAACAATGGTCGTTTCCCGTTGGTTGGTGATGCCAATGGCCGCTAGGTCGTTGTCGTGAATGTGGATTTTTGTCAACGCTTCTGCCGCCACGCTGATTTGTGAGCTGTAGATTTGGCGGGGGTCGTGTTCCACATAACCGGGTTTGGGAAAGTACTGTTTAAACTCTTTTTGAGCCATGGAGCAGATGTTTCCCTGCTGATCGTATAAAATGGCCCTTGAACTGGTGGTGCCTTGGTCTAAAGCTAAAATATATTGATTTTTCATGGTCATTCAAAAAGCTTTAATCGGTTAATCATCGAGGATATACCCTTTTGCAAGTTCGGTATAGTTTTGAATTTCTTCGCGTTGCCAGCGTCTTCGGTAGTTTAGTTCTTCACCCATTAATTTGGCCACCACCGGTGCTGCCTGGATGCTGGCCCGGGCATCGAGCAACAGCCAACGACACCGTCTGGCCAAAAAGTCTTCCACTGTGCGTGCCATCTCTTCACGGACAGCCCAAATGACTTCTGCTTTCAGATAGGGAAATCCTTCCAAAATGGGCTCTCCAAGGCTTTTGTCTTTTTGAATAAGATTTTTGATTTTGATGGCATCCGAACCGTAAAAGTGCAAATGGTCGGTTGATGTAAAATTCTTTACATAGCCATGAATAGGCATATGTGCGGTAACCGAATTTTTTTCCTCCAGTCCGCCGATTAGGATGGCTTTGTCGATGGTGTCTTCTCCCATTTTCCGGTAGGTAGTCCATTTTCCACCGGTGATGGAGATTAATCCACTGGTGGAGATGATAATTTTGTGACTGCGTGAGATTTCCTTTGTTTTCTCGCCCTCTTCCGTAGGCGCAGCCAAGGGTCTGAGTCCGGCAAATACACTGCGTACATCGGCTCTTGTGGGCCTGAATGCCAGATAATCGGCTGCGGTGTTCAAGATAAAATCAATTTCTTCGGGAAGTGCCCGGGGTTCAAGTGAGATGTCGTCCATCAATGTGTCGGTGGTGCCTACTACTACTTTATCGTGCCATGGAACCGCAAAAAGCACCCTTCCATCGGGAGTTTTGGGTATCATAATGGCCGAGTCGCCCTGTAGGAATTTCCGGTCCAGAATAATATGAACGCCTTGAGAGGGAACAATGGTTCTTTTGCTTTCGGGTTGGTCCATTTGTATGATGGAGTCGGCAAAAACCCCGGTGGCATTGATCACCACTTTGGCTTTTACTGTGTAGGTGACTTTGCTTTCTTTGTCTTGTACTTCGACTCCTGAAACAAAACCCATCATATCTTTCTTTAAGCCGGTTACCTGGGCATAATTGATGGCCGTTCCCCCGTTATCTTCTAAAGTTTGTGCCAGGTTAACAGCCAGGCGGGCATCGTCAAACTGACCGTCATAGTAAATTACCCCGCCGTTTAGTCCTTCTTTTTTTAAGTTGGGAATGGCTTTCATCACCGATTGGGTACTGATATGTTCTGATGGGCCCAGTCCCAGACTTCCCGACATAAAATCATAAACTTTAAGACCGATGGTGTAAAACGGACCACTCCACCATTCATAATTGGGAATAATAAATGCCTGGTTGCGTACCAGGTGTGGGGCATTTTGCCGAAGGAGTCCTCGCTCTTTCAAGGCCTCTAAAACCAGCGCCACATCTCCTTGCGCCAGATAACGGACCCCTCCGTGAACCAATTTGGTGCTCCGGCTGGAGGTGCCTTTGGCAAAATCGTGTTGCTCGAGTAAAAGTGTTTTGTATCCGCGTGTGGCAGCCTCAACAGCTGTTCCTAACCCTGTTGCACCACCTCCGATAACAACGACATCCCATTTGGGAACCGATTTTAATTCTTTAATATTAATATCTCTATTCATAATCTATGGGGTATTGGTTTTGTAAAAGTATTAATTTATTGTATTGGTTATGAATGGATCTTTCCCCGGATTTCCACTGCCTCTTTTTATCAGAAGGAGGAAATTTGTTTATATCTCCTCCGGGTATGGTTTTTTTTTCTTTTTTTAA
>CBETNY010000215.1:0-4073 GCA_965537275.1 uncultured bacterium
CCCGCCAACATCCCCAGACCTCCGGAAAAAATCTTGACACTGTTGTGTAGTCCGTATTCCATGCTGAAATAAGCAACCTGTTGCTCGGTTGGTGGTGTTTTACGGTTCATGTACGAAGTAAACCGGTCGTATACCGCGTTTAAAGAATCAATAAAATCTTTGTCATTGGCAAGACGGTTGATCTTGTCGAGTGATAACGACTCCAGAATCATTACCGGATTATGGTCATATTTTTCCCATTTCTTTGGGCTGATTCGTTGAAACAAATCGATAGCATCGGTATTCCATGACCACCATAAATTGAATGCCAGTTTTTTTAACGGTTGTAACGATTCGGGGAGCACCGGACGAACCAGAAGTTTCTTCCATTGCGGATGGTTTTCGTTTGAAACGGTTTCCAAACGCATGGTGTCAGGCCGTTTCCACTGTTCGCTCATGCTTTTTTTACGCTGTTCGGCTTTTAGCAGGGCTGTACTCCAGGCATTTTGATAGTTCGCGATTAATTTGGACCAGACCAATTGGCCGGCAATTTTTTTTGCTTCGGTGGCCACCTGGTCTTTTTTGTCGAACGTTCTGTATTTTTCCAATAATTCTGCAATTTCCGTAGCCACTTGATGGTTGTCTTTTTGCTGGCGATCGATGACGGAAACCGATGGGGTCTTGGGTTTACAATGTTTTAAAACCCAGCTTCCAAATCCGGCATAAGTGGTGGTAAGGCTGGGAATTCCAAAACTCAGACTTTCGAGGGGGGTATAACCCCATGGCTCGTAGTAGGAAGGGAATACCGTATAATCGAAAGCAGAGAGAAAATCGTAATAATTCAATTGAAGTACTCCGTCACGACCATCAAGGTAAGCCGGGACAAAAATTACATGTACCCGGTCGCCGGGCTTGTTCAACAGGTTGTTCTGTCCCAACGCAGCGAGTATAGGATCGTTTTCGGGATTCGAAAGTTTGTGTGTGGTGAATGGATTTGAAGGTTTTTTCTGATTGTTTTTGAAAGTTTCCTGTGGGCCTTCGTGGGCACCGGGAACGGCAATAAAGGCTACGATTTGCCCCTGACCACCTGTTTGATTAAGCTTACCCAAGGCTTCAATAAAGATGTCAATTCCTTTATTCTTAAACTCATAACGGCCACTGTTTAAAATCATGAAGGTATCTTCCTGATAAGGATGTCCACTCAATCGACTGGCCACCTCAAGCGCCTTGTTTCGCGCTTTTTTTCTGCGGTTTTTAAAATTTTTTGCGTCGGGAATCAGTTGTTTGTCAATTCCGTTGATGGTCAGAAAGTCGGCTTTTTTATCCAGGAAATGTTCACATTCTGTGGATGTAATAGCACTCACCGTGGTGAAAACATCAGCCTGATTGGCGCTGAGGGTTTCCAGCGAATGTTTACTGACTACATTGAATCGTTGCGCCATGCCTGCAGGTGCATATTCGTGTAATTTCTCATAAAGAGGAAGCCCGTTTCCGGCAATGGAACGTCCCAGCACAGTGGCATGGGTGGTGAAGCTGCATCCCACAGCAGGAAGGTTTTCTTTTAAATACAAAATACCTGTACCGGTCATCCATTCATGAAATTGTGCCACTACATGATCGGTAGGAGTTAAGTAAAAACGATAATAACTTTCGATGAGTTGGCCGGCAGCATATCCAAACATGGCCGGTTCGATATAATCCCACTGGCCTGTGAGCGAATCAAGTTTGTATGTTTCCCAGAAATGGGCAAAGATCTGGTCTTTTTGTTGAAACAATTGGGTGAAATCTACCAATAGGGCAATCGGTTGTCCGGGGATGTTCCACCGGCCGATTCTAAATTTTAACCCTTGCGCCAGGGAGGCTTCACGCCAATTTCTCATGAGTTCAGGATCTTCGATAAAATCGGGATTGGCTTGCGTGCCTTTCCAAACATCCGGTCCGATAAGCATGTAATGATTGCCATAAAGGCGCTGCATTTGGGCTGTTTTAGTGGAAAGTACGGTGTAAATTCCGCCTATTTTGTTGCTGACTTCCCAGCTGGTTTCAAATATAATATCCGGTTCTATTTTGTGCATCATTTTATTCAATTTGGTTTGGTGTTTTGTTGTATAGGTATGGATTACTTTTCGTTCCCATGCCTGCTATAAAATACACATACCAAGCCAATTGTCTGGTTTGGTAGTGTAGCCATAGGTTTTAGAAGTATGCCGGGCTAACCAACAGGGTGTCCGGCTGCTATATCTCTAAATCTATTTTTTACTCTTCGGTTTTTTAACGGCCTTTGTGGTTTTGCGAACCTTCTTCGGGGTTGTGCCGGTTTTCTTTTTCAAGGTTTTTCCGGTAGTCCCAACCTTTTTATTTTCCGGCTCTTTTCCAAAACTTGTGTTTTTGTCGACCCGCAGGATGAAATCGGAAAGCACATTCATATAGTTAATAAATGCTTCGTAAGGCGTTCCATAAGGGTTGAAATATTTGTGTACGTCACCATCGGAGAAAAATTTGGTACACATATAATAAAAGTGATCGGAAGTTTGCAGGTAAAGCCAATCGTGATGAATTTGCGGGTCGTCGCATTTTTGTACTTTCTGCTCCAACTGGTAAAGTTTATCGAAGGCTTCATCCTGGAGCTCGTTTCCCAGCCAGGCAGTTAAATCACGTTCTTCATCAGCCCATGAAATGGGAAATGGAACATGGATGGGGGCCACCGGTTGTAAATTTTTACCCAGCTCACCCGGAGTGTTAAAGGTGAAATTGGAGTGAGAAAAAACGCGGCCGGGAAGTGCGCGCATAAAATCGAAAATTCCGGTCTCTTCCCATTGGTGTTCGCCGAAAGTTTCATAATCCATAAATAAATTTATCACCTCTTCTTTTGGGTCCAGTTGATTTAACCACCCCACAAATTTTTCGGTTGTGAGTGGCCATTCTTTCCAGCTTTGTTGTGAAAACCGGAAAGCAATATCATCGCTAAGTTGAAAATTTTTCAACAACAATTTTAGCTTAGGGTTAATGGCGTTGGTATATAAATAATTGGGGCTTCTCCATCCCAATACGTGTTTGGCTCCTTCGGTAAGCATTACGTCATACCCCATATCGGCAACCATGGCACCGATTTCGTCGGAATAAATTAATTCGGTATTCCGAAAGGTAGTAGGCTTTTGACCGAAAAGGGTTTCGATTTTGGCTGATTGGCGCTGAACCTGTTTGGTAAACTCATCCTTGCTTTTCAATGCAGAAAGGGAGTGGGCATAGGTTTCGGCTAAAAATTCGACCTGGCCGGTAGCCGCCAGACGTTTAAAACTATCCAACACATCGGGAGCATAGGCTTCAAACTGGTCGAGGGCCGTACCCGAAATTGAAAAACTAACTTTAAACGCACTGCCGTATTCATTGATTAGATCGAGCAGTAGTGCATTCATAGGCAGGTAGTTTTTTCGGGCCACTTTACGCATGATTTCTGCATTGTTGTGGTCATCGAAATAATCGTGGTCTTCACCGATGTTGAAAAAACGGTAATTTTTGAGCCGCATGGGCTGGTGTACCTGAAAATAGAAGCAAATAGATCTCATTATTTTGTAAATTATTTCGTTATCGATTGATTAATTGTGAATAAACATCATTTATTTTTTTTGCGGCATCTTCCCATTTCATGTTCTCAACTTCAAGTTTGCCATATTTTTGGAACATTTTTGAGAGTCCTTCATAATGACACAGTCCGTAAATGGAATCGGCCATGGCATCGATATCCCAAAAATCAACCTTTAAAGCATGGTGCAACACTTCGGCAACGCCACTTTGTTTGGAAATGATTACCGGTACATTTGAGCGCATGGCTTCGAGGGGCACAATACCAAAAGGTTCGGAAACCGATGGCATGACAAAGACATCGCTCAGGGCAAAAATATGGTCCACATCCTCACCCTCCAGAAAACCGGTAAAATGAAATTTATCAGCGATTTTAAGCCGGGCAACCTGTTTGATCATTTTGATTAACATATCGCCCGAACCGGCCATGGCAAAACGGACGTTCGGATCTTTTTGTAATACTTTATGTGCCGCTTCGATGAAGTATTCCGGGCCTTTTTGAAAAGTAATTC
>CBETNY010000216.1:0-4071 GCA_965537275.1 uncultured bacterium
AATTTTATAAACATCCTGATCGAGTTGTAAACGGGTATCTTGCATTCGTATGCTTCCAATCAGGGAGTCAGCTTGAAAGCCTTTCCACGAAAGGGTGGCGTTAGTTTGAAGACGCAGGTCTTGTTCAGTCCAAAGTTTGAGTGATTTGAAATCCATTTGACGAATTGAGACTTTCAACCTGGAAAAATCGTCTTTTTTCAGCGCAAGGAATCCTTCCACCGACATGCCTAAATGGGGATCTTTTATTTTGAGAAGGGTGGTTAGGCTGTCATTATGGTAGATGCCATGAAAATTGATGCCGGAATAGGTGTAGTGATGCAGGCGGATGCGGTTGCTATGAAATTGTACATCAATGGGGGCGTTGGGGCGCAGCGAATCGATGCTTTTCATGCGGACTTGAAAAGTACCTTTCCCGATCATTCCGGGTTGGTCGAGCCAACTTCCTAATGGAAAATGGTTTGCGGTGATTTGAAGGTTTATGCGTCCCGGGTATTTTTGATTGTTTTGATAATCAGCACGTACATCCAGGGTTGCCCGGTTGCTCTGGCTGAGATGAAACCGGCTCTCAAAATTATCAAGGTTGCCCGTAAAGTTTCCTTTAAGAACCAGCGTGTCACTGGGGGCGAGGCTTTCCGGAACAGGTAGGTGGGTCATGGAATCTCCGGGTAAACAAAAGGTTCTTAAATCGGATACTGAAGTGGCTAAATTTTTAATGTCCATTTTGAATTTTGAAGCATTAACATCGGGAAGCCCTTCAATGGCAACCTCGCCGAGCCAACGGGTGTTTTTGCCGTATCCGATATCCAGCTTCCTGGCAGAGAATTGTCTGATGGTACCTGAAAAATCACCCGAACCCACTTTAAGCAGGTTTTTCATTTGGAACAGGTTTCCTGCAAAATATCCCAAATCAGCCAGATAAAGTTTAGAAGGTCGAATTTGGGCCCTCAGCTGCACCGAATCTTCAAACCAGTTGTAACTATTCCAGCTGTGTGCATCCATGTAATAATCCAAAGCCAATCGTGAATGGTCCGTATTAATTTTTAGGTCTTTGAAATATAAAGCATGATCACTTATTACAATATTGGCCTGTAGTTGATTGATTTTCAAACCTGAGCGTTCGGTTCCCCGTAATCGGGTTACCTTAAAATTTAATGAGTCGTCAACCAAATGAAAATTTTTTACCTGTAGCGATGCATTCGATACATCAAGGTTTTGATAGTCCATAAGATGAGGAGGCAGCGCATTGTGAATGTTCTCATCTTTCAGTTGAAAGTGAACATGGTTAGCGACAATGTTTTTTATTTGTAATCGAAAGGGCGTTGAGGTTGCAGAGGTATTGGTGTCGGAAGTTGAAAGTTGGTTGATGAATTCGACAAAAGAATAATCGGAATGTTGAGGATGGATGATCATTCTGAAATCAAGACTGTCGAATTGAACCGAACCCAAGTCATATTTTGCCCGGAACAGATTCCAGATTTTTATTTTTGCCTTCAGTGAGTTTGTCCGGATCAAAGGCAGCCCTGTTGAATCGGACAGGGTGAGCCCTTCCACTTCAAATCCTTTCAGCAGGTTAATATTTAATCGGTTGATTTCTACAGCAACATGGGTGCGCCGGGTAAGCAAACCGGCCAGGTATCGGCCCCCGGCAGTTTGAACGGCAGTAAACTGAAACAGTACACTCACCAACAACAAACATCCGACAAAAAGGATGAAACCATATTTTATCAGGCTAAGAAGCTTTTTTTTGATACTTTTGCCCTGTTTTTTTTCTTTCAAATGAGTATATACATTTTAGGTATTGAATCTTCGTGCGACGACACCTCAGCAGCAGTGTTGAAAGACCGCCAAATTCTGTCGAATGTCATTGCTAATCAAAGCATTCATCAGAAATACGGAGGCGTTGTCCCCGAATTGGCTTCACGAGCACACCAACAAAATATCATCCCTGTTGTAGAGGTTGCGCTGCAAGAGGCAAAGATAGATAAAAAACAGTTGGATGCCATCGCTTTTACACGTGGCCCCGGTCTTTTGGGATCGCTATTGGTGGGGACCTCTTTTGCCAAGGCTTTTGCCATGGGACTGGGCATTCCTATCATTGAAGTGAATCATCTGAAAGCACATATTTTAGCCCATTTTGTACAAGAAAAACCGGGCGATGCTTCCCCCGAATTTCCTTTTTTATGTCTGACGGTTTCAGGTGGGCATACCCAAATTGTCCAGGTAAACAGCCCTTCTGAAATGAAGGTGTTAGGGAAAACCATCGACGATGCTGCCGGTGAAGCGTTTGATAAAGCGGCAAAAATTATGGGACTGCCTTATCCCGGAGGTCCACAAATCGATCAACTGGCAAAAAAAGGGAACCCGTTGGCCTTTTCTTTTCCCGAACCAAAAATACAAGGTCTGGATTATAGTTTTAGCGGATTGAAAACTTCCTTTCTCTATTTTTTACGTGATCAACTCAAGGGGGATGCTGATTTTATTGAAAAAAATAAGGCGGATTTGTCTGCTTCCATTCAACATACTATCATCAAAGTGCTTTTGAGTAAGCTGCGACGTGCTTCACGCGAAACCGGAATAAAACAAATTGCCATTGCCGGTGGAGTGTCGGCAAATTCGGGCTTGAGAAATCAGGTAATGGAAATGGCTGAAAAAATGCAATGGGAAGTCTTTCTGCCCAGCTTTCAGTTTACCACCGACAATGCCGCCATGATTGCCATCAGTGGTTATTATAAATTTCTTGAAAAAGATTTTGCTTCGCAAACCATTGTCCCTTACGCCAAAAGTGCCTTCAAATAAAAAAACGGCCTGACGTTTCCGCCAGGCCGTGCCGTTTTTTTTGTTTTTTTCTTTATAATACGTTTGCTGCTTACAGTCGGTATCCAAGAGCCAGGCTTACCATTTTGTTGTGCGATTCATCATCATCAAATGCGTAACGGGTAAGGCCCAGGTTTAAACGCAGATCCATGGTCAGCGCATGTTTGCCCACAGGTTGCACCAAACCAACCCCCATAATGGCACCAAACTCGGCTTTATGGGTTTGATCGGTTAAATCGGTGGTTTGTTCCGTGCCGTCAACATCATACCGGTCTTCTGCATTCACCAGATAAGAAACATAGGGGCCCACATTCAAATGAACCTGCAGGTTGGTGTGATACGTCTTACCAAAAGAGTAATCGTAGAGAACAGGCAAGCTGATGTAATCAAAAGCTTCCGTTAAATTGTCCGATTGGTTGCCTTTCTGATCGTAGGTGAGCTCGGTACGCAAGGTCATGTGGTCGTTCAAATCATAACTTCCGGTGAGCCCGGCATGCAGTCCAACCCGGATGTTCGAGTTGTCATAATATTCGGCAATTCCCGACTGAACCGAAAAGTTGGTTCCGGCTGTCACTCCGTAATGAAATTTTTGTGCACTGGCAGGTCCGGCAATGGCTACTAAAAGGGCCAGTAAAAGGACATTTAAATTTAATTTTTTCATGTTATTGTTATTTTATGATTAGTACGTACGGCTTTTATCAAAGCATATGCCAAAATAGACTAAAAACGTTTAATAGTATAAAAAGATATTCAAAATGTCATTTGTGTCATGTGTTTATTGACAAACTTTCATCTTTATTCTGAATAAAATACGTTTAATATCATTGATATTTAGTTGATAAAATGCTTAAATTGATTTAGATGAATCCTGGTTTTCCTTACATGTTTGATATGACTAATATCGTTTAAAGATATAGTTGTGTCATGACAAATTTTCCGAAACTGAATCCGGAAGTGGATGCTTCGGGTCCGGTTCTTCGAATTTACCCTTATAGGTTAACCAGGTGTTATGAAATCGTTGAATGGCCTGAAGTGGTGTGGGATAATTTTAGCCGGTTTGTTTTTTTATTTTAAAATTGTTTTATGTTTGCAACAGAAAAAGAATACAATGTCATTGACCAAAAAAGATAAGAAACATTTGAAACGGCGTTTACAAACGACCGGTTGAGATGTTTTTGGTAATGGCTATTTATCATAAAATAATGAACCCGGTCGAGCAATTGACCGGGTTTTTTTGTGTATGCGGAATATATTGCT
>CBETNY010000217.1:0-4057 GCA_965537275.1 uncultured bacterium
TGAATATTTGGTAAAACGGTAGCCACTCGGCAAGACCCGATTGATGAGCAAGTACCTCTTTAAAGCGGAGTGATGCTTTGTTGGTACCTCTCAAAAAGAGCAAATAATCGGAAATTGTATCATCCAAATGAATCTTTTCTTCCTGCACCAGTTTCATGAGTGAAAGACCGGTACTTAGTACCTTGGTAAGTGATGCCAGGTCGTAAAGATCGGTCTCCTTTTCGGGAAGTCTCCGTGCATAGGTATGGTAACCAAAAGATTGATGATAAAAAATAACGCCCTGTTTGACGGCTACAATTTGGCATCCGGGATAGGCTTTTATTTTTATGCCGGCTTTGGCGATGGAATCAATCTTTTTGAGCATGAGGGGGTTGGCTCCCACTTCGAGGGGTGTGCCAAACCGAAGACGAACCTGGGCCATTTGGATGCCCTGGCCGGCTTTAAAATGGCCGGCGCTTACCGGAAGTCGTCCATCGGCTTGCCGCGCACCGGCAATTATCTGTGCAGAGGCCCTTTGACTGGCGGGTTGGTCTTGGTACGAAAGCATGATGGCTGAAAATTTTCCGGGTGTTTTAAGGTTTTCAAGGCTGTAAGGGCTGGCAAAAATGTCCAGAATGGTTTTGTTTTGTGAAGCAATTTTCTCGGCAAAATCCCAGTCTGAAACCGGAATTCCATAATTCTTATCTGCAGCGGTTTGCGTATTGACCATGCACACAATGGCCAAATCGTAATTTTTCAACGCATTGATTACGAATTTTTTATCTTTTTGTTTTGCCTGATGAGGCAGGTAAAAGGTACGGAAAGGGAAGTAAGTTTTTAATGTTTTTTCGAAAGCGCCGGCATGTTTTGTCCCCAGCATAACAAGGCCTATTTTTAAGTTTTCCGTGTCTTTTAACGGCAGGGATTGTTGTTGGTTTTGTAGGATGGTAATGGCTGAGCCATACAGTGAATCAATGGTTCTACGGTAGCGGGCTTGGTTCAGTGTTTCCGTTAAATGATTGGTTTCTATCGGATTCTGCTTGATGATTCCATACAGATATTTGTATCTTAAAATCTTGGTGCAGCTTTCTTTGAGCCGGTACCGGAGCCCGCGGTTCTTTTCAATGGCGTTTTTCAATAGGCGGATCGACTCAGGAATATTTTTTGGAATCAGCAGGATGTCATTGCCCGCCTTAAAGGCTTCCAAGGCTACCTCGCCTGCTTTGTGATTTTGCATCACCCCTTTCATGTCAAGGCCATCGGTAATGATAAGCCCTTTGAATCCCATCTTACGTTTTAGGATTTTGCTGACAATGGTAAATGACAAACTTGACGGCGTAGAGGGATTTTTCTCCAGGGAAGGAATGGATAAGTGGGCAACCATTACCGCAGATACCGGGTTTTTTTGTGAAAAAAGTTGGGAGTAGGGGGCTAAAGCAGTGGCGTAGATTTGGTTTTTCGAGTCAGGCACCAAGGGTAATGTTTTGTGCGAATCCTGTAAGGTGTTTCCATGTCCCGGAAAATGCTTGGCGCAGGCAATGATGCCGGCGTTTTGCAATCCTTTGACATATTGGATGGCTTTGTTAGCCACTTGTTGCGGATCTTCTCCAAAGGAGCGTATCCCGATAATCGGATTTTTAGGATTGCTGTTGACATCAACTACCGGCGCGAAATTGATGTTGATGCCCATCCTACGGCATTGCTGTCCGATTTGTTTTCCCATTTCATAGATTTGATGCTCGTCCGATAGGGCTCCCAAAGTCATTTGATAAGGATATTGAGGCGTTTTGTTCAGTCGCATGGCCAAACCCCACTCGGCATCCATGGAGATGAACAGGGGAATTTTAGCCAATTGATTCCAATGGTTGGTTTGTTTTACCTGCGCTACCGGATTACCTGCAAAAAAGGTGACCCCTCCCAGGTTATATTTTTTTATCAATGCGTCCAAATGGTTGTCATAAGGCCGGTGGGCGAAATTTGCCCGAGCAATAATCAACTGACCGATACGCTGTTCGATGCTTAGACTCTTGTAAACCGAGTCGGCCCAATGTGCTGCCTCAATCATCCTGTCTTTGCTTTGTGCCAAAAGCAATTGCGGCGTCAAAATCATATTGAGCAGGAGTATGGCTGTAATGAGGATGGTTTTAAAGGTCTTCATATTCTATCGCGCGACGGCTGATTTATTCCAATCACCCCATCATTTTTCTGTTTGGTTTGTATCGTAGGCTTTCCGGATGGCGTGCTGCTTAGATGCGTATCATGCACTCCCAACAATTTTCTTCATGTTGCCGGCCTGGTAGTCAGGCATGTAAAACCAATTGACTGGTTTCAATTTCGGCGTTTGCAGCCTTACAGCAGTTGGCCATTGTAAATCAAAGTCAAAAATAAGGAATTATTAAATGGTGACGGATTATTTTTATTTTTGTCTAAAATCAGAAGGGCGTGGTCAGCAGAATTTATTTAATCGGATTTATGGGGGTAGGGAAGTCAACCGTAGGGAAAAAACTTGCGCGACGGCTGGGCTATCGCTTTGTGGATTTGGATGATTTTTTTGAAGAAAAATACAGAATTGAAATTCATCAGTTTTTTCAAAAATATGATGAGCCTCTTTTCCGTCAACTGGAGCATGAGCGTTTAATCAAAACCTTTGAGATGCAAAATGTGGTAGTGGCCACCGGCGGTGGAACACCCTGCCATTGGGATGGCGCGCAGGAGATGAACCGTCATGGCCTGAGTATATTTTTGGAAATGCCCCCCAAAGTAATTGCTGACCGGTTGATGCATGCCAAACGGAAACGTCCGCTTATCCTGGGTAAAAATGAAGCGGAACTGATCCGTTTTATCGATAGTAAGCTAAACGAGAGAATGGATTGTTATTCACAAGCACATATGCGGGTGAATGCCGTGAACCTCGACCTGAAGGAGTTAGTAAAACAAATAGAAGGTAATGAGGGCAATCCGCAGTAAAGATGGCCGGTTCATCAGGTGTCGGATGCATTTCTGAGATTGAAAAAGGCTCCCAATATTTTCATAGTTTTGCCCGGGTAACGGAAGAGATGCTGGTTTGGTCTTTCAAAATAAATGATAAATAGAACAATACTTTATGTTTGCTAACCATTCAGGGGAGTTTGCTGCGCTGCTGACTGCTGTTTTCTGGACCATTACCGCCATGGCTTTCGAAGTGGCTACCAAGCGGGTAGGAGCCTATTCGGTAAATATTATCCGGTTATTTTTTGCAATCATTTTATTGGCGTTGCTTACTTTTTTTCGCAGAGGTATGGTACTACCCATGGATGCTTCGGTACATGCCTGGGTTTGGCTGTCCATCTCCGGATTGGTGGGTTTTATCCTGGGCGATTTGTTTTTGTTTGCCTCTTACCCAATCATAACTTCCAGGGTTTCGATGCTGATTATGACTTTGGCACCTCCGTTGGCGGCATTGATTGGTTGGTTGGTTTTGGGAGAAACCATGACCCTGATCAGCCTTTTGGGAATGGCTTTGGTGGTGGTGGGTATTGGTCTGACAATCTGGAGCCGTCCTGATGGTGAGAAAAAACTGAGCCTGAATTTCCCGATAAAAGGACTGGTGTTTGCTTTGTTGGGAGCGGTGGGCCAGGCAGTGGGCTTGGTGTTGAGCAAATATGGTATGCGTGATTATGATCCCTTTGCTGCTACGCAAATCCGGATTATTGCCGGGTTGATTGGTTTCGGATTGATCATTTCGATATTGAAGCGATGGAAAAATGTGTTCCGGGTATTTACCGACAAGAAATCAATCAGCAGGATAGGCCTGGGTTCTTTTTTTGGGCCGTTTCTTGGCGTTTCGTTTTCATTGATCGCTATTCAGCATACCAGTGCCGGTATTGCTGCCACACTGATGGCGATTGTGCCCGTGTTGATTATTGTACCGTCCGTGATTATTTTTAAACAAAAGGTGACTGTGCGTGAAGTAGTCGGCGCCATCATTAGCGTAGCCGGTGTGGCGCTATTTTTTGTTTAAAACCATCTCTCACAAAGTTGATTTATACAGGAAGCCTGAACAGGCAGTTTCTTCTGGGTGTGGATGTTGGCCTCGTTT
>CBETNY010000218.1:0-4056 GCA_965537275.1 uncultured bacterium
CGGCATCATTAGCTGAACGCACCCCCCGGCGAGGACTATAGCGAATGGCCCGGCAGCCACCCAAATAACAGATAACCAAACATTTATTCATTTTCTTCAAATTTTTTTAAGCCATTCAGGATAATTTAGCCCGATTTATACTAATTTTGCCGTACTAACCAATAGGGGTGCCTTAAAAACAAGGGCTGAGATCAAACCCTCTGAACCTGATTCGGGTAATGCCGGCGTAGGAAAAAGAGTTTAGCCACCGTTAGGATTCCTCTGTTGATTTAATGTAATATTAATTTAAATCAATCGAGCTATGTTTAAAAAGTTAATTATTAGTGTTGTTATTTCGATGATTCCGTGGTTGTTACAGGCGCAGTTTCAGCTAAGCGGAAAAGTAGTAAACCGTGAAAACGGGGAAGTGTTACCCGGTGCCAATGTGGTGTTGGGGCATGCGTTTGCGGCCACGACCACGCAATTGAATGGTACATTTGTTTTTACCAAACTGAAAAAGGGAAATTACGAAATTAAAGTGAGTTATGTGGGTTTTGAAACCTATCAATCGACCATTAAGCTGGATGGAAACAGGCATCTTGACATTCAGCTAAAGCCGAGGGCTTACATGAGCGACGAGGTGATTATTTCGGCTACGCGTGCCGGGGAACAGTCGCCCACCACACATGAAAACCTGAGTAGCAGGACTATTGACGCAAATAATATGGGGCAGGATTTGCCTTATGTGCTGAGCATGACGCCGTCGGTGGTGGTGAGTTCGGATGCCGGTGCCGGCGTGGGTTACACAGGCCTCAGGATTCGCGGTGTGGATTTGACAGGGATTAATGTTACGCTGAATGGTGTTCCGGTCAATGATGCCGAATCGCAGGGTGTTTATTTTGTCGATTTGCCCGATTTGGCTTCGTCGGTGGATAACATTCAAATTCAGCGGGGTGTGGGTACATCGAGCAACGGATCGGCAGCTTTTGGTGCCAGCCTGAATATTAAAACCGACCGTTTTGACCCAAAAGCTTATGCTGAGCTGAACAGCTCGTACGGCTCGTTTAACACGTCGAAAAATACCCTGCGCTTTGGTTCCGGACTATTGAACAATCATTGGCTCGTGAGCGGCCGCTTTTCGGTAATCCAATCGGACGGTTACATTGACCGTGCGTCATCGAATTTGCAATCGGCGTATGTGTCGGCGGCCTATTACAGCAAGAAAAATATTTTTAAGGCGATTGCCATGCTGGGGCACGAAAAAACTTACCAGGCCTGGTATGGCGTACCCAAAGAGCTGCTGGCCACTAACCGCACCTACAATCCTGCCGGTGAAATTTACGATGCCAATGGGAACCTGATGGGGTACTACGATAATCAGACAGATAATTATAAACAGGATTACTATCAGCTGCATTATGCCCATCAGTTTAGCAAAAAGCTGAATATGGCCACGGCTGCATTTTTAACACGTGGTATTGGTTATTATGAATCCTATAAAAACGACCAGAAATTTTCGAAATACGGCATGGCCGATACCTTGATTGGCGGCGTAGTCGTGAATCGGACCAATTTGGTTCGCCAAAAATGGTTAGACAACTATTTTTATGGAATGAATGTCAGCGGCAATTATAAAAACAAGCTGCTGAAACTGTCGTTTGGGGGTGGATGGAACCATTACGATGGTGACCATTATGGAAAAATCGTTTGGGCACAGGTAGCACGGTTGGGCGATTACGACCGTAACTGGTATTTCAACACAGGTTTGAAAACCGATTATAACGCTTTTGCCAAGATGAATCTTCAGGCCACTAAAGCCTTGAGCGTAATGGCCGAAGTGCAATTTCGCGGCATCAACTACAGCATAAAAGGTACCCACGACGATTTGCGCGATTTGACACAGAAGCATGATTTTCGGTTTTTTAATCCGCGTGCCGGTTTGTTTTATCAATTGAACAAAGCCAATCAGTTTTATTTCTCGGCTGCCGTTTCGCACCGTGAGCCTAACCGTTCGGTTTATCGTGATGCGGATCCCGGACAGGATATCAGGGCCGAAAAGCTGTACGATTTTGAGTTGGGGTACAAAATGCGATTGAAGACTTTTTCACTGAATGCCAATGTGTATTACATGGACTACAAGGATCAGTTTGTGCTCACCGGAAAAATCAATAATGTGGGGACGGCCATCATGGTCAATGTGCCCAAAAGTTATCGGGCCGGACTGGAACTGACTGCGGGTTGGCAGTTGGCCGAAAATGTTCGTTGGGATGTGAATTCAACGTTCAGTATCAATAAAATCAAGAATTTTACGGAGTATGTGGATAACTGGAATTACTGGGATGATCCGGCTAACGAACCTTACCAATACACCAAAGAGCTGGGTACGACCGACATCTCTTTTTCGCCCGGGCTGGTGGCCGGCAGCAAGCTGTCTTACAAACCATTCCGACACCTGAACATTGCCTGGATATCGAAATATGTAGGCCGGCAGTATATCGATAATACTTCTAATGTTGACCGTAGCCTCGATCCTTATTGGGTAAACAATTTAATGATTGAAACACATTTTAAAACCAGTTTGTTCAAAGAAATAGGTTTCCGGTTGAGTTTGAATAATCTATTTAGTGAATTGTACGAAACCAATGCGTGGGTTTACAGGTATTTTTATAACGGAACTGAGTCGGTAATGGACGGCTATTTTCCGCAGGCGAAATTTAATTTCATGTTGGGAATGAGTTTGAAGTTTTAATCTCTTGTTGAGAGTCCGGGCCGCTCAATTGAAAAATTGGGCGGCTTTTTTAAATGTGCCATCAGGTGATTTACCGGATGATGATTTCGGTTCGTCGATTTTGAGCCCGAAGGGCGGCAGAAGTATTTTTGCCGGTTGATGGCGTCTCGCCATATCCTTTATATTCAAGTCGTTTGCTGTTGATTCCGTGTTTGATCAGATAGTCGTAAACCGCTTTGGCCCGTTGGGTTGATAGTAACAGGTTGTGGGTTTTGCTTCCGGTAGCATCGGTATAGCCTGCAATGCGAATTTTTATTTCGGGTTGTGTTTTTAACATTCGAACCACCAAATTCAATTCATTCAACGCTTCCGGTCGCAGCTGTGCACGATCCAAATCGAAAAGAATGTTCTCAAGTGGTATGTGGCTGTTCTTTTGGACAGGGGTCAGTCGGAATACGGCCGATAGATTGTGCAGATGGGCGGTATCGTCAAAAGTGATGTGTTTCGAATAAAACAAATAACCCTTTTTCAGGATGTGAAAGGCCTGCGTCCTGCCGGGATGAAGGACCAAAAGAAAGCGGCCGTCGGTGGGGGATGACCAGGTGGAATCAAGGGGAGTGGCGTGGGTGTAATCGGTGAGAATGACTTTGGCTTCGAGAGGTTTTCCGGTTTTTTCATCTTCCACCTTTCCCTGTATGTAAAGGGTTTTTAGTGGCTTTGCCTTTTTAAAGAGTGCGCACGCGTAAATGTCCATATTTCCGCCCCGGTTAGAGGAAATCCATGCATGGCTTCCATCCATTCCTGCAAAAAGGTTAATCTCGTCGGCCCGGGTATTGATTGGATAGCCCAAATTAATGGGCGATTGCCAATGACCGGTTGAGTCTTTTCGAGCCAGAAAAAGATCAAATCCACCCATTCCGGGCCTGCCATTGGATGAAAAATAGAGGCTTTGATTGTCGGCGTGTAAAAAGGGTGCCATTTCATCGCCTGCCGTGTTGATGCTGTCGCCTAAATTTACAGCAGGCATCCATTGACCACGGCCATTCTTCACCGACATCCAAATATCCGATCCTCCTTTTCCTCCCGGTCGTTTGGAGGCGAAGAAAAGGTAATGTCCATCGGGTGAAATGCATGCCTGTGAATCCCATGCATGCGAATTAACGGTGGTTTCCAAATGATGAGGCCGCTTCCATTGATGGTTTACCCATCGGCTTTGATAGAGGTCGCAACTGCCTACACTGCCCGGCCAATAGCACGCGGCAAAATACAGGGTGCGTTGATCGGCCGTTAAACTGATGCCACCCATGTTATGTCCCATGGCCCACGAAAACTCCCATGGCTGCGACGTC
>CBETNY010000219.1:0-4045 GCA_965537275.1 uncultured bacterium
ACTTGTATTTCAGGAATCTGATCCCAGAAATAATTGCGGGTATTGGGCTTTTTGTTTTTGGCTAAGTCAACAATCACCACGCCGAATTTTAACCCCTTGGCTTTGTGTGCTGTCATCACCTGAATGGCATCAAGTCCTTCAGGCATGAGAATGTTGAGTTTGTCCTTTTTTTCATCCCACAATTTTAAAAATCCAGCCAGCGACCCTTCATAAACGGCCTGTTTATCGAAAACAAAATCAAGAAAATATTGCAGAAAAATATTGGGTTGCTTGGGACGAATCAGGTGGCGAATAATCTCTTCTGAAATTTCGAATACCGTGCGGGTTTGCAGGGTTTCCAAATCGGGGAAGTCCGGTTCGTAATGGCTGAAAAACCAGGCAAGGGCATTGTCGCGTTGGATGATTTCCGTAAACAGCTCGTTGATGTTTTTGTCCAATTGATGGAATTCGTGATACCGGCTGAGAAATTCAAGCTGGTAAAGCTGGTTTCCGGGTTCGAGCAGACAGCGCAACAATCCGACAACCAGTCTTACTTCAACCGATATATTGAGTTTGAGTGAATCGGCCGAAACGACCGGAAATCCTTTGCCAAGGAGATGAGCCGCTATTTCGGCACCTGCTTCATTGGTGCGCGTGAGTACACAAATCTCCTGAAGGGGATAGCCTTTTTCCTGAAGTTGGCTTATCCAGGTAACAATTTTTTGCTTTTTTTGCTCATTGTATTCGGTTTTACCCGACGAATGGATAAAGTCGATTTGCACGAGCCCCTCGGCCTTTTTTTGACGGGGTGTATCTTGAAAATGATCGTCGTAAACTCCTCTGAAATGATCATCCAGACTTTGTGCGGCTTGTTCAAAAAACCGGTTGTTAAAATCAATAATCGTTTCACGCGAACGGTAATTGACTTTTAGTCGTTTCTCGATATAATTGTTTTCGATGGCTTGTTGGCGGATACGGTTCTCGGGTGTGTCGTTCTGGCCATAAAGTTTGGGCAGATGGGTAAACAGCTCTACTTCACCATTCCGGAAACGGTAGATGGCCTGTTTGGCATCCCCTACAATCATGTTGAAGTGTCCTCCGGCCAGCGATTCTTCCACCAGTGGGAGCAAATTATTCCATTGCAGTACCGAAGTGTCCTGAAATTCATCGATGAGGAAATGCCGGTAACGCCGGCCAATTCGTTCATAAATAAAAGGAATGGGTTGATCGGAAATCTCTTCAAATATGCGCTTGTTAAATTCTGAAATGTGTACAGCCCCGGTTTTTAAAGTGAACTGATCCAATAGTTGACGGATTTCACGAATTAAGGCTGCCTGGTATATGTTGCGGTAAACCAAAACATTAGCCGCATATGATTTTAATTCGTCAATGATGGTGATTAAATGTTTTCTTAAAACAGGGGCAATCGTGTCAATTTGGTCTTTTATATGTTGTGGTTTGCCTTTGCTGTACCATAGGTCTTCGTCGATGGCCTTGTTGATATAGCTGTTGGGAAAGAGCTCTTTGAGTTTGTACCGCCACCCTCGAAGTTTTTCAAAATAACCGGCTACGCCCGATTTGCCCTGATAAAAATCAGTAAATTCCAAGTGGGCCTCCCTGATAAGCATGAGCGCTTGTTCGGCCTCTTTTTGTACCCTCTTTTTACTTTGTGAGATGCCCTTTTTTAATTGCTCGATGATGTTTAAAAAGTCAGCAGAATTAATTTTTTGAAGGGTTTTTGCTTCTGTATAGCCCTCCTCATCCAACTGTTTATCAATAAATTCGCTTAAAAAATGATCGAGTTGGTAGGTCTTTTCCTCTTCAACCTGAGAAAGCACAAACCGGATTAAAATTTGAGTGACTGCATCTTCTTTTCCCAGTTTGTCGTAGAGGTCGTCCAGAATAAAAGGAACCAAATCATCCTTGTCGATGATGACCTCGAAGGCCTGTGGCAGGTGTAAATCGGTGGCAAAAGTCCGAACAATTTGATGGACAAACGAATCGATGGTGCTCACCGAAAACTCGTCGTAGTAATGGATAATCAGCGAAAGCAATTTTGAGGCGTTACTTTGAAGTTGTGCTGGGTTTAACCCCGTTTCGCTGCTGATTTCCTTCGACAAGGGGTGGCTTAGATCGCCCCGGCTAAAATCCTTTAAGCTTGAGAGAATTTTTGATTTCATCTCGTTGGCCGCTTTGTTCGTAAATGTAATGGCCAAAATATGCCGGAAAGCACCGGGATTCTTCAAGCAGATTTTGAGATATTCTTTTACCAGGGTAGTGGTTTTGCCTGAGCCTGCGGAGGATTTATAAACCAGGAAATTTTTGTTCATGGTTTTGTGGTGCTTAATTTTGCTTTTCGGTTCTTTTTCTTTTTTCTTTTTTTCGAGAAAATTTCTGCCAATTTATTAAATTCTTTTTGATAAGCAATTCCTACTCCCTGTGTGTAGGGTGAAACCTGGTCGTAATTGTTGTAATAATACCACGAATTGATATTTGAATGATTGTAAGCCTTTAACATCCATCTGCCGTCTTTGGTAAGTTTATAACCCACATCCAGATCGCCAATCAGGTTGTTTGCCGCCCTGTTTTGTTTGTCGTAGGTCATGCCAAAGTTTCCATTAATGATCAGTCGGTTGTCGAAAAGTTGGGTGGAAAGGGCTACTTCAAATTCTTCCTGCGAAAGGTTATCCCCGGGCTTGTAATTGAATCCAATATCGAAATCCTTACTTATTTTAGATAAAAGACTGCTCAACTGGTTGCTTAACAGGCTGTATGATGTGGTGGCTAAGGATGATTTCTGGGTGGTGAAGTTAAAGGTTCCCAAGACCAGCAACGAAATCATCTGTTGGTTCATCACGGCTTGGTTGGTGGTGTCCATTTGTGCATAAATCATTCTCTGCATGTCGGGGTCAAGCCCGGGGAACTTGATCTCAAAACGAATGTCCGGATTAAATAAATCTTTTGACATGACCACGTAACAGTCTACATTGATTTTGTTGCGGAAGGTGGTGGTCGAATCGATTAAAATACCCAGGCTGCTCAGGTTCACTTTTACTTTATACAAGCCGCGCATGTTTACCGTGGCTTTATAGGGGTCGCCGGTCCATGAAATGCGTCCCCCTTTTACCAATTCGAAGTGTTTTTTTACCAGATTGGCAAGGGTAAAGTTGAAGGCGCCCTGATCGACCACATAATCGCCTGCCAGGGATAAATCGCCGGCAGAATTGGTTTTTAACGAGAGGTTGCCGGCTCCGGTTGATTCGATGTTTCCAATCCCCGAAGGGAGGTAAATGTTAACCTTGGCATTGGGTTGAATCATCATGTTGAGGTTGACCGCGTAACGGCTTGCTCTTTCCCGGTCCAGGTTGAGAACGGTTTCGGTTGGCATCAATCGACTGGTGTCAATTTCAGGGGGTTTAAAAACAATGTAATCCTTATCGGGTATTTCGGTGGCGTAATCCAGTGGCAGAATCACCGATGTGCCGGCTTCGGTGGCCACATCCAAATTTAGGTTGATGTCATCCAGAGGTCCCGAAATACTGATTTTTCCCGATGCAATGGCATGTCCGTAATATAAATCGTTTTGACTGCGGTGGGTGTTGAAAAACAGCATGCCGGGTGTGTTGATTTCCAATTGCAACCGGGCATTGTGCAGTTGATGGTGTAATAAATACCCCGATAATATCCCTTGATTTCCCAGCGTGTCGTACAAGATGGTTTTTCCAAAATCGATGGTGTCAGCCCGTAACAAAAAGGTCTGGTTAAACGAAAATCGCGTGTTTAAATAGTTCACCACAAGGCTGCTGCGCATAGTGTTGATAGTTCCCGTAAGTTTGGGATAAGCGATCGTGCCTTTTATGCCGATTTGTCCATTGGCAGTTCCTTCCAGCTTTGAAACATATTCGCTAAAAAACGGATTGATGCTTTTTAGGTCAAAATGATTGAAATTCAAACTCATGTCCAGGCTCGAGGTGTCGCGATAGGGATAATAAAAACCGGAAAGGTCAAACACCTTTTTTGTTCCCGAATTTCCACGCCGGATAATTTGCGATTTGAGGAAAATGGA
>CBETNY010000220.1:0-4021 GCA_965537275.1 uncultured bacterium
ACCGAGCTGGCCGGGTTGGTACCATGGGCCGATGCCGGAATCAGGCAAATGTCTCTGTGACTTTCACCCCGGCTGTGATGGTATGCCCTGATGGTCATCAGTCCCGAATATTCACCGGCGGCTCCCGAATTGGGCATAAACGACATGCCCGCAAATCCGGTTACTTTGCAAAGGATGCTTTCCATTTCGCTGATGATGGTTTGATAGCCTTTGGCCTGATCAACAGGTACAAAAGGATGAATATCAGTAAATTCAGGCCAGCTGATGGGCATCATCTCTGAAGCCGCATTAAGTTTCATGGTACATGAGCCCAAAGGAATCATACTGCGGTTGAGTGCCAAATCTTTATTTTCCAACGATTTCAGGTACCGCATCATCCGTGTTTCAGAATGGTATTTCTCAAATACTTCATGATTAAGAAAATCAGTAGTCCTGATTAGTTTTTCCGGAATACGGGCTTGAGCATTTTCAGTAACCTCTTTAAAGAAAATAGTCTCCGGTTTATTTTCGGTGAGTTCGGCAAATAAATTTACGATTGTTTTAACATCTTCCCGGCTCGTCGTTTCGTCTAAACTAATGCCAATCCGGTTGTCCTCAAAATAACGGAAATTCATCTCGTTAGCCAATGCTTTGTCGCGTAATAAATTGGTGCTAATGCCGTTTGGCAGTTGAACCACAATCGTATCAAAGAAATAATTGGTTTGTATTTCAACCCCGGCTTTTTCCAGGTTTTCTGCTAAATCAACCGTCAGCGAATGAATATCCAGCGCAATGGCTTTTAAACCCTCTTTGCCGTGATACACAGCATAAAAACCCGCCATCATCGATAGTAATGCCTGAGCAGTACAAATATTGGATGTTGCTTTTTGGCGTTTAATATGTTGCTCACGCATTTGCAAAGCCATACGGTAGGCAACTTTTCCATTGGCATCTTTTGAAATACCAATGATTCGTCCCGGCATTTGGCGTTTAAAATTTTCGGTAGTGGCAAAGTAAGCGGCATGCGGCCCGCCGTATCCCATGGGAACTCCCATGCGTTGTGAAGATCCGAGCACTACGTCGGCACCCCATTCACCCGGAGGTGTCAACAGGGTTAAACTCATTAAATCGGCAGCCACAGCCAATGGAATATCTTTTTCTTTTAACTGTGTTACGAGCTGACTATAGTCAACAATTTCGCCATTTTGATTGGGATATTGCACCATGCAACCGAAAACATTTTCATCCAATTCAAAATGATTATGGTCCTGAATGCGTAATTCAATGCCGTTTGAACCGGCGCGGGTTTTCAGCACCTCAAGGGTTTGAGGAAAAAGATCTTTGGAGACCAAAAAAACATTGGCTCCGGCCTTGGCAAGTGCCCGTGGACGGGCATGGAAGAACATCATCATGGCTTCGGCTGCAGCCGTTCCTTCATCGAGAAGCGATGAATTGGCCAGTGGCAAACCGGTAAGATCGGCTACCATGGTCTGGAAATTCATCAAGGCTTCCAAACGTCCTTGTGAAATTTCGGCCTGATAGGGTGTGTAGGAAGTATACCATCCCGGATTCTCAAAAACATTACGCATGATAACCGGAGGCACAATGGTATTGTAATACCCTAAACCAATGTATGTTTTATAATTTTTATTCTGCCGTGAAAGAGAACGCATGTGTTTTAAAAATTCATATTCGCTCATCCCTTCTTCGAGGTCTAACTCTTTGGGCAAGCGAATATTGGCAGGAATAGTTTCATCAATCAGCTGATCCAATGAATTTAGTCCCATTTTTTTTAACATAACTTCCACATCACTGTGCCGTGGGCCATTATGCCTTTCCAGAAAATTACTATTTACCATGTGTAATATTTTTTAAGGTTGATAAACCGGACTTTAAAAAATTAATAATCAATAAATTCACCTTTTTGGTAGAAGGCGTCGCAAAATTACGAACTCTTTGCCACTTTACTTGGAAAACAGACTCTTAATTTCCTAAGTAATTTACGTAATTTTATTGTGTAGAAATACCAAAAAAGGGAAGCAGTTATGCTTCCCTTTTTTCAACATTTTATCAAGAAATAAAACTTATTCGTTAATTCTCATTTTGTAAAAAGTTCTGTAAACAAAGTACAATGCCACAGCGAGGAAAGCAAAGCCAAAGTATGGCGCCACATGACGAAAATGTTCCGAAATGGCAATTTCCATCGCAAGCAGTCCAAAAAGTGTACTAAATTTAATCACAGGGTTCAACGAAACTGAGGAAGTGTCTTTATAAGGATCACCGACCGTATCACCTACCACACTGGCTTCGTGCAAGGGGGTTCCTTTTTCCTGCATATCCACTTCAACAACTTTTTTAGCGTTGTCCCATGCGCCACCGGCGTTTGCCATAAATACAGCCTGATATAGACCAAAGAAAGCAATCGACAGCAAATAACCGACAAACAAAGAAACCGGCATCGAATTGGTGATAATATCCGCTTTATTCATCCCTGCTACCAGGCCGTGAGGCGCTGCCAAAAATGCAAATGCCAAAGCAAAAGAAAAGAGGGCAAAGAAGATATTCCACATTCCTTTTTGAGCATAAAGGGTACAAATTTGAACAACCTTTTTCGATTTGCCAATGTCAGCCTTTTTTTCTGCACCCAGTTCCAAATTGATATTGTTTTTAATGTATTCGGTAGCACGCCCGGCACCGGTCGTAACGGCCTGAATAGATGCGCCTGTAAACCAGTAAATAACAGCACCTCCGGAAAGAAATCCGAGAATAGTGTAAGGATTCAACAAGTTTAGCACCTCCACAGGGTTTACTCCCAGCGTATTTTTAATCACCAGAATCAATGAGAAGATCATCGTTGTAGCACCTACCACGGCGGTACCAATCAATACCGGCTTGGCAGTGGCCTTAAAAGTATTTCCGGCGCCATCGTTGGCTTCAAGGTAATATTTGGATTTCTCAAAATCAGGTTTAAAACCAAAATCTTTTTCAATTTCAGAGGTTACCTCTTTTTGGTTTTCCTCGATTAATGACAATTCGTAAATGGATTGTGCATTGTCGGTTACAGGGCCATAACTGTCAACGGCGATGGTAACCGGACCCATACCGAGGAATCCGAAAGCCACTAAACCGAAAGCGAAAATAGAGGGATAAATCATGACATCACTTAACCCATACGTACTGGCGAAATACCCAATAAACATCAGCAGTAAAAAGACCATTCCCTGCCAAAAACCTGAAAAGTTACCGGCTACCAAACCAGAAAGGATATTCAAGGATGCACCTCCTTTTTTAGAAGCTTCAACCACTTCATTCACATGAGTCGATTTGGGACTGGTGAATAATTTGGTAAATTCGGGAATAAGGGCAGCACCCAGCGTACCTGCACTAATGATAACAGACAACGTGATCCACATATTTGCGGGGAGGTCGGAAAGGGTAAAATAGCTTGCCGCAAAAGTGGCAATAATAGAGAATAAAGAGGTAATCCATACCAACGAAGTTAAAGGTGCTTCAAAATCAAGATCGTCAACATTGCTGTATTTTGATTTGGTAATCAGGTTGTTCACCCAATAGGAAACGACAGAAGTAACGATCATTAAAACACGCATAACAAAAATCCATGTCAGCAGCTCAATCTGGTTAGCTTCCCACGCTGTTCCTTTTTTTACGGCTAAAACGATAAAAGCAATCAAGGCCACTCCGGTAACTCCATAGGTTTCAAACCCGTCAGCGGTAGGACCTACACTGTCGCCGGCGTTATCACCCACACAGTCGGCAATAGTTCCCGGGTTTCGTGGGTCGTCTTCCCCAATTTTAAAGATCACTTTCATCAGGTCGGAACCCACATCGGCAATTTTGGTGAAAATACCACCGGCAATCCTTAATGCAGATGCGCCCAACGATTCACCAATGGCGAAGCCAATAAAACTGGCTCCGGCATAATGACCGGGAACAAACATCAGGATGATCAGCATCATCGTAAGTTCAAGCGAAATCAGCACCACACCAATACTCATTCCCGATGTAAGTGGAATCTCATGCA
>CBETNY010000221.1:0-4005 GCA_965537275.1 uncultured bacterium
CATGTCAATTCTTTTAAAAAACGCACGATATATCGACTGGAAAAGTCTGGAATTCAAAATCACCAACATTCTGGTAGAAGACGGATTAGATGGGAGAATTCATTTGCTTGGCAATAAAATGCCCGACACAACGGTTCATCAGACTTTGGATTGTGAAGGCAAAATCGTTACCAAATCTTTTGCAGTGGGTCATCATCATGTTTATTCTGCTTTGGCAAGGGGAATGGGCGCCCCAAAAAAGAATCCTGAAAATTTTTACGAAATCCTGAAAAACGTATGGTGGACGCTGGACAAAGCCCTCGACCGGGAATCCGTTGAAGCCAGCGCACTCACAACAGCCATCGCATGCGCCAAAGCCGGTTCTACGTTTGTAATTGACCATCACGCTTCGCCAAATTTTATTGAGGGATCATTGGAGATTATTGCCAATGCTTTCGATAAAATTGGCGTTAGCCATCTGCTTTGCTATGAAATTACCGACCGCGACGGTATGGAAAAGGCAGAACAGGGATTGGCCGAAACTGAAAATTACCTAAAAAACCATCAGGGACTTGTCGGGCTTCATGCCTCTTTTACCGTTGGTAATCAAAGCATGAAAAAAGCGGCCGACCTCATGGAAAAATATGATTCAGGATTTCATATTCACGTGGCCGAAGACAATTACGACCAGGAACATGCCGTCGATCATTATGGAAAACGTGTTATCCAACGACTCAATGATTACGGGGTACTGGAAAGTTCAAAAACCATTCTCGGACATTGCCTTCATTTATCTGATGACGAGCGGAAAATCATCCGGAATTCAAAAGCAACCGTCGTCGAAAATGCAGAAAGCAACCTCAACAATGCCGTGGGATTTTTTAAAGGTGAAGGCTTAGGCAACCGTATTATGCTGGGAACCGACGGTATGCACAGCGATATGCTTCGCAGTGCACAACAAGCCTTTTTTGTCGGGCAGACGTACGATAATATCGATTATCCCGGGGTTTATCAACGCTTTCGTTATGTCCACAACTATATCCAAACCAATAATTTTGAAGGTGATGGTGACAACAACCTTGTAGTACTCGATTATCAAAGTCCGACACCCATCAGTCAGGACAACTTTTTGGGACACTTTGTTTTTGGATTCCAAGCCGCCGATGTGCAGCACGTTATTTCCAACGGACAGCTCATTGTTAAAGACCGGAAAATGCAAACCATTGATGAGAAAGAAGTATTCGCCTTTGCTCAGGAGCAGGCGGTTAAGCTCTGGGAAAAAATGTAGCGCGTCTAATGGCTGAAAGGTTTAAACGTAAAAAAACCGGCTTCTTTTACAAGCCGGTTTTTTTGGAGGTATTGCTTAGTATGCAATACGTTTCTTGTTTTTTTCAAGTAGGTCTTGTAATACGGCTGCCGGATTTTCAAATTGCTGGGTGAACATCATGGCGGCAATAATATAGGGTTTGTAACCTGCTTCGAGATAAGTTTTGATGCGGTATTTTTCAAAAACATCGCCATCCACTTCGCCTTCTTTGCATGAAACGCCTGAAATATCAGCCGGTAAACAATGCATGTAAAGCGCATCGCCCTTTTTGGTCAATTTCATTTTTTCTTCATCATATTCCCAATCTTTATGATTGGCATTTTCGGCCAGACAGGTTTTTTCGAGCGCGTCGAGGCCAGCTTGGTCATTGTCCTGTAACAATTTAGTACGCTCTTGCATGATATGGTAGGGGGCCCAGCTTTTGGGATAAACAATGTCAGCGTCTTTGACTGCTTCTTTCATAGAATGGCTTATTTTGAAGCTCCCGCCACTGGCAACAGCCTGTTTTTTAGCCTGCTCAACCACTTCGGGAATCAGCTCATAGCCTTCGGGATAAGCCAGTTCGATATCCATACCAAAACGCGACATCAGGCCAATGATTCCCTGCGGCACCGACATGGGTTTTCCATAGCTGGGCGAATAGGCCCAACTCATCACGATTTTTTTGCCTTTGAGGTTTTCGAGTGACCCGAATTCATTTTTCAGGTGTAGCAAGTCGGCCATAGACTGGGTGGGATGGTCAATGTCGCACTGTAAATTCACAATGCCCGGACGACGTGGCAATACGCCTTTGGCAAATCCTTCATCCAGTGCTTTGCCTACCTCACGCATGTATTTATTTCCCTCGCCTAAAAACATATCATCACGGATACCGATAAAATCGGCCAGAAATGAAATCATATTGGCTGTTTCGCGAACCGTTTCGCCATGGGCAATTTGCGATTTGCTTTCATCCAAATCCTGGATTTCCAATCCCAACAAATTGGCAGCCGAAGAAAATGAAAACCGGGTACGGGTCGAATTGTCTCTGAATTGTGAAATGGCCAATCCCGAGTCAAATACTTTTGGTGAGATGTTTGCATCGCGCATGTCCTTCAAAATTTGAGCGACATCCAAAACGGCTTTTAAATCATCTTCACTTTTTTCCCAGGTGAGTAAAAAATCCTTTTTATATAAATCGGACTTTAGTTCACCGAGTTGCTTTATTTTATCTTTCAATTTCATGTCTGATTTTTTACAAAATTATTATTGATGAATAAAAAAGGGCGGTAAATGATTGCCACCCTTCTTTCAGATTTTATCCGGATTAGATTTCGTAAGCAAAAGCGGCATAAAAAGCACTGGCTTTCACCAAATCATCTACGGGCACTTTTTCGTTGGGTGCATGCGCCAACACTTCGTTTCCGGGCCCGAAACCAATCATGGGAATACCATAAATGCCGTTCATGGTTACTCCATTGGTGGAGAATGTCCATTTATCGACCACCGGGTCTTTGTCGAACAATCCTTTAAAGGCTTTCACTCCGGTTTGCACCACGGGGTGATCTTCAGGAATTTTCCAGGTGGGGAAATATTTTTCCATACCGTATTTTAAACCGGTATAGGCAGTTTCTTCGTAATACAAAACCTCAACTTTTCCGCCAAACTGTCCCACCACTTCTTCTACTTCTTTCACGGCTGATTCTTTGGTTTCGCCCCAGGTTAAGCGGCGGTCCAGGTGAAGGTGGGCATAATCGGAAACCGCGCAAAGCGAGGGGCTTCCCGATTTGAATTCGGAAATGGTGACCGTGCCTTTTCCCAGAAATTCGTCATAAGCCAGGCGTTCGTTCAGTTTCTCAATTTCAAGGGCTGCACGCGAAGCTTTATAAATGGCATTGTCACCTCTTTCGGGTGCCGATCCATGACAGGAGATGCCACTAAAAGTAACCCGAATTTCCATGCGTCCGCGGTGTCCACGGTAAATGTTCAAATTGGTGGGTTCGGTGCTGATGGCAAAATCGGGTTTAATTTTATCTTCTTCCACGATGTATTTCCAGCACAATCCATCGCAATCTTCTTCCATCACGCTACCCACCACATAAAGGGTGATATCCCGATCGAAGCCCATCTCTTTCAAAATTCTACCGGCAGTAACCGCTGCGGCAGGTCCGCCTTCCTGGTCAACCGATCCGCGCCCAAAAACATAACCGTCTTTGATGTCACCGCTCAAGGGGTCAAAATCCCAGTTATCCATATTTCCCATGTCAACGGTATCCATGTGACCGTCGATGGCTATAATTTTTTTTCCGTTTCCAATCCGGCCAATTACATTCCCCAGTCCGTCTACACGCACCTCATCAAATCCGGCCTCTTCCATTTGCCGCTTCAACTCGATCTGCACCTCTTTTTCCTGCATGCTGAGTGATTTTATTTTTACCAGATTCGACAGGTTCTGCGCTGTATAATCGCGGTATTTCTCAGCCAGTTCGTTGATTTTTTTATAAACCTCTTTCATGTCCAATGCTTGTTTTTTCTTAGAAAACCCCATATATTTTGACAAAAATAGTTTTTTTACTTTGATGTTCAATTATCTCGAGGGGGTTGCCCTTGTAAAAATTAATAATATAGCATTTTGTTATAGATTTTAAGAAGATAATGGAATAATTTTCTTTTGAAAAAAGTTTTTTATCGAACCTGCGGGTGGGTAGATTCAGTTTGAA
>CBETNY010000222.1:0-4002 GCA_965537275.1 uncultured bacterium
CCACGCACCGGCTCCAGGTCAGACTCGCGCTAGCGTTGAAACGCTTTAAAATAAAAAAGGCCGAATCTACGATCCGGCCTTTTTTAATTATCATTTAATCAACTGATTATTGCACGCCTTGGCGGACATCCCAGAAGATTTGTTTTCCCCAGAAATGATCTACAATACCTTGAGCAGCAGCTTCGGTATGTGCAGCATTCAATTCAAATTCAGTAGTTGGGTAAGGATAACGGAAAGGTCCTACGGTATGTCCGGGATAGGACGAAGCAGGGGCAGCAGACATTGGAGGGAAGTTAGTTCTTCTCTGAAGTGCCCACAATTCCTGACCTTCTTTAAACATAGCCAACCATTTCTGAATATAAACTTTTACCAGGTCGGTTGTAGGATCCATATTGAAAGGAGCACCAGCAACACCGGTCAAAGCCACTTTCGGATTGGCCATATAAGCATCCAAATCGGCAGTCATGCCGGTTTCTTCAAATGAAGCGGCAATACCATCAGCATAAGCGCCTTCTGTGGTATAAGCACCAATATTCCAACCACGTACACCGGCTTCAGCAATAATAAACTGAACTTCAGCATAACGCAAGAAATAAGTGTATCCTTGTGGATCATCACGATACATGGCACCAATACGTGACACAGTACCTAAGCCAACCTGTGTACCACCTTCGACCATACCATTATAAACACCACTGTCTTCAGCAGGTTTGGCATAAGCGGCGATACGAGGATCACCAAAACTTAACAGGGTATCAATAAGCGTCTTGGCCACAGCATGGTCATCACGGTTGCTGATATATCTGTTAGCATAGTAAGGTTCGTAATAGGGAGCACCCGGCCATTGCAATTTGAACTCATCATCTCTGCTTTCAAAGATGGGATATTTGGTTGGGTTGCCCAAAACTTTTTCAATTTCGGCTTTTGCAGTAGCCTCGTCAGCATTGGCCAAACGGATAGCTAAACGCAAGTGAACCGAGTTGGCAAATTTTTGCCATTTTGAAAAATCACCATGATAAATGATGTCACCTTCTCCAATATCATCACCGGCATTCGGAGTAGCCAAAAGATCATTGGCTTGCTCAATTTTTGTCAGCAATGATGCATAGATATCTTGAGGAGCATCATAAGCAGGGGTCATATTACCCGCTTCACCACTAATGGCTTCGCTATAAGGAATATCGCCCCACTGGTCAGTAGCCATTTGCCACAGATAAACGGAGAAAGCCAAAACAGCACCTTGGGTTTTGTTTTTGCCCGCTTCCTCAGCTTTGGCCATAACCTTGCTTAAATCAAGTTGTGTTTCGTAATAATCGCTCCATGCATTGTAAACTACGTTATCGCGATATTGATAATGTGCTTCATCAATATACTGAATTTTAGTAATTTGACCTGCATAGCTACAGAAGTTGTTCATACCCTGCCAAGAGTCAAACATCGTACTACCGATATAACGGATAGAGTGTGCAATGACGTTGGTAAGCGGCGCATCAACCGGGTTATTGGGGTCGGTGTTCATTTCCTCCCAATTTTTTGTACAAGATGTTGCAAACAACACCGTGAACAATAATGCGAATGTTTTAATATATATTCTTTTCATAGCTTAATTTTTTCAGATTAGAAGTTAGCTGTCAGTTTGAAACCAATGGTACGTGATGGTGGCAACTGATATTGCTCAAAACCAACGCCACTGTTGCCGTTACCGTATCCGGTTTCAGGATCAATTTTTACGTCATTGGTTTTGTCAACATATAAGAGAGCAACATTGTGAACAAAGACCGAAAGATTCAGGCTTTGCAACAAATTTTGTTTGGACATAATAGATTTTGGCACCTGGTATCCCAAAGAAATCTCTCTTAATTTGATGAAAGATCCATCAATGATACTTTCTTGTTTTACATAATAATAGTTTTCGTAAAAACTTTGAGCAGAGACCAAATCAGGATTTGATTCGTCCAGTGTGGTATTCAAAGGAGTACCATCTTCGTGAACAAAAGTGTATTGTGTCATGGCATTAAATCCGGCAACAACACCCGTTTCGCGGATATTACCCTGAGCTGTTTGCTCCAGTAAACCGGCATACAAACCGAACATTTTGGTTACACTGAAGAGATCACCCCCTTTACGGCCGTCAATCATAACATGTAAATTCAAACCTTTATAGCTAAAATCGTTGGCAACACCACCGGTCCAATCGGGAGTAACATTACCCAAATCGATATTACCCTGAGTAGCTTCAGGCATTCCACCGTCGTCAACAACGTAATTACCATTGTCGTCGGTCACATAACCTTTTCCACTGATTACACCATAAGTTTCACCGGGACGAGCCTGAACAGAAAGTCCGCTCCATGAGCTACCAATCTGCAGTGACTGCAAGTCACCATAGAGTTCGTCAACCATGTTGTTATTTTTAGCCCAGTTAAGGGTAATACGCCAGTTTAGTCCGTTGGCATTTTTCAAGATATCACCATATGCGGTTAACTCAACCCCTTTATTAGAAATCTGACCGGCATTAATCCATTGATGTCCAAATCCTGATGAGGTTGGCACCTGGATAGCCATAATCTGATCTTTGGTTTTTGAGTTATAATAGGTAGCATCAATACCCAAACGGTTGTTGAAAAATTTCAAGTTGGCACCCACTTCCCATGAATATTTTCTTTCAGGCAATAAGTTAGCATTGGCCAATGTACGGGTATAATAGTATTGGGTAATCCCATCAAAAGCACTTGATGAAGACAAATACACATTGCTTAATGAGTAAGGGCTGGCATCACCACCAACAATAGCGTAGCTGGCACGGATTTTACCAAAGGAGAAAATATCGTTTTCCAAATCAAAAGCATTGGTAAAGATAAAGCCCATGTTTACTGAAGGATAAAAATAGCTCCAGTTGTCAGCAGGAAGGGTAGAACTCCAGTCGTTACGGGCTGTTGCACCAATAAACAAGAAGTCTTTGAAAGAAACATCAGCCTGTGCATACAAACTGTTGGCTTCTCTTTTACTCTTATACATATCTACAACAGGACTTCCTTTTGCATTACCAATATCGAAGAAATTGGGAACCGTCAACTCGTTGGCTGTCATAGCAGTATAGTTGTATAAATTCTGACGGAAGTTACCTCCAACCATACCGGTTAAACGAATTTCTTTTGTCAGATATTTGTCAACATTTACGAACAAATCAACATTGGTTTCCTGGTTGAATTGTTTATTTTGCCAGAAATAACCATTGGGATAATCCTGTGATTGATTGTGCTCAACGTGTTTACGACGCTCAGTATAGAAATCGGTACCTGTACGGAAGTTAACATTCATCCAATCGGTGACGTTGTATTTTAACAACACATTACCAAACATACGGTTTCTTTGACGCTCGGTGGTATTGTTATAAACGGTCCAATAAGGGTTGTTATGGTATGAAGAGTTCCAGTTGTAAGGATTTCCCCAAGGATTCAATTCATTCCAGTGATCTTTCAGGTTTGTCATGTTTACCTGACGACCGAACCATGAACCTAACGACTGCATCACGTTGTTTACGTCGTATCCCTGACCGGGAAGGTTGTCGCTACTATTGTTTACATAAGTAGCGGTAGCATCTACTGATAATTTATCAGTCAGTTGATAATGACCGCTAAAGTCTAAGCTGTGTTTGGTGAGATCGGTATTCGGCACAACTCCTTTGTTGCTGTTGTACGAATAGGATACACGACCATTGGCTTTGTCATTTCCGGCAGTTAAAGCAACATGATGTGTTTGGTTTACGCCGGTTACGAAGAAGTCGCGAACATTATTCGGCTGTGAAACCCAGGGAGTTGCTTCGTACTGAGGAATACCATTGGCATCAAGGGTATAAGGGCTGTCAAACTGAGGGAGTTTTAATCCGATGTCCAAACGAGGACCCCAGCTTTCGTCCATACCATCCATAACGCCACCCCAGTTTCCATCATAGAATGCAAAACCTGCACCGATAACATCACCCTGAGCATATTCCTGATA
>CBETNY010000223.1:0-3996 GCA_965537275.1 uncultured bacterium
TCTCGACGGTGAATGTGGAAGAAAATTCAAACCGGGTTCCTGTTCCCTATGTCATTCCACCGGGCATTCAACGCGAAATTAATTTTGGAACCACCAATTACGTGCGATTGAATGAGCAATCGCTTCAGCTAAGTGTGAGTAAGTTGCTTGACGGTGATGCGCGGGGAGCGTATAAGAATACGAGTTTCGACTTCAGGCAATACAAAAAAATCAAAATGTATGTGCATGCTGAAAAGCGATTGCAGGAGGAAGATTTGAAAAAAGGCGATTTGACCGTATTCATCCGCATTGGGTCCGATTTTACCCAAAACTATTACGAATACGAAATGCCTTTGACCTTTACGCCATGGTATACCTCTTCGTCCGATCCTGATGCCATTTGGCCATTAGACAACCGAATGGAAATAGATTTGGATAAAATGGTGCAGGTAAAGCAAAACAGAAATGTGGCCATGCGTGAGCAAAATAGCAATGTGGCTTTGCTTAAACCCTATGTGGAATATGATGGAGGCAACAAAATCACCATCCTTGGAAATCCGAATTTTAGCGATGTAAAAGGGATTTTAATTGGCGTGCGGAATCCCAAAAGGCAGGGAACCGACCTGAATGATGATGGACAAAGTAAAGATGCCATTATTTGGGTTGACGAATTACGGTTAACTGATTTTAACAACAAACCCGGATGGGCCGGTACGGGCCGGCTCGAAGCCCACTTAAACGATTTGGGCAGGGTGATGATGAGTGGTTCGTTTACTACGGCCGGATTCGGTAGCATCGATCAGAAAGTGAATGCCATTTCACAGGATAATGTTTCCAATTATGCCATTGCCACCGATCTTGATCTTGGAAAACTGTTGCCCAAAACCAGCGGGCTTAAGCTTCCTGTGCATTTCGATTATGGAAAAGGAACCATTACGCCCAAGTATAACCCCCTGAATCCGGATACCAAATTGAAGGATGACTTGGATACCTACACCAATCCGCTGGCGCGTGACTCGGTGAAAAATCTGGCTGTCGATTATACCCGCAGAACCAATTTTAATTTGATGAATGTGCGGAAAGAACGGGTTTCAAAACCGGGAAAAAAGCCACGAAAACCACGTTTTTATGATCTTGAAAACCTAAACCTCTCGTTTTCATATGCCCAGGTTTTGCACCATAACAGCGATATTCAATTAGACAAACTCAACACGTATCAAGGGGGTTTTGGCTATAATTTTAGCAATCGACCCAAGAATATTAAGCCTTTTGCCAAGGCGAAAAAATTAAAATCTCCTTGGCTTAAATGGCTCAAGGATTTGAATTTTTATTTATTACCGAAAAATATTTCGTTCCGTACGGATATGAACCGGGTGTTTAATGAGCGGTTGTATCGTGATAAAAGTTTGGGAAATATTATCACCTATCCCACATACAAACGCCTGTGGACCTGGAACCGTGATTATAATCTGAAATATGATTTTAGCCGTTCGTTGGGACTGGAGTATGTGGCAGGGGCAAAAGCTTACATCCGCGAACCGCAAATTTATCCTGATAAAGCGACTCAGGAGTGGGAAGAATACAAACAGGAAGTTTGGAGCCAGATTACCAGCATGGGTTCGATGCAAAACTTCAACCAGTCTGTAAAGCTGTCGTATAACTTTCCGCTCAATAAGTTACCCTTGACCGACTGGATGAACCTGTCAACAAGTTATCAGGTGTTGTACAATTGGAATGCTTCTCCGGTGGCCGTGCAAAGCCGGTTTGGCAACACCATCGAAAATTCACGAAATATTCAAGCCAATGGAGGGGTCGATTTCAATCGTTTATACAATAAAATTCCCATCCTGAAGAAATTGAATCGCCCAAGGAGAAGGCGAAGCATCATGCAGCGGGGTTTAGGTCGTCCTCAGCCAAAGAAAGAAGCCGATACTACCCGCTCAAAAGTCAGCAACCAATGGGCTAAAAAAATCGGTGAAGGGGTCATCCGTACCCTCATGCTGCTGAAGAAAGCGAACCTGGTATATCGCCGTACCGACGGCACCCGGTTGCCGGGTTTTGTGCCTGTTCCTGATTTGGCAGGAATGAATTTGTCGGCCGGAGCACCCGGTTTGGGTTTTATTCTGGGTAGCCAGGAAGATATTCGTACCAAAGCCGCACAGCAAGGGTGGCTTACCTACGATACGGTGATGAATCAGGCTTATGTGACCAAACTGACCGAGCAGCTTTCGTATAAAATGAATGGCAACATCTTAAATGCCATTAAAATCGATGTGGATGGAAACCGCGTTTATGCAAAAAATTATACCGCATATTACCGTTTTGACCCTTCTTCAAGCGATTTTGTGAATTTCTCGCCGCAGGAAGCCGGTAATTTCAGTATCTCTTTTCCTTTTATACGTACCGCTTTTGAGAAAATGAATGCCGACAACTACTCGGCTGCTTTTGAGCAATTTAAGCAAAATCGATTGGCTATTGCCATGCGACTGGCGCGCGATAACAAGGCTTGGTCGGGACAGTATGTGTATGATAGTCTGACAGGTGAACGCTTCCCACAAGGATACGGGCCCGGACAACAACAGGTGATGTATTATGCCTTTTTAACGGCCTATTCGGGAAAGGATGTCAATACCTATCACATTGGCAACCCCTTTCCACAGATTCCTCTTCCCAACTGGCGTATCACCTTTAGCGGATTGACCAATATTAAAGCCATCGCAAACATGTTTCGATCATTGAACATTAGCCATGGCTACAGTTCCATTATGAGCATCAACTCGTGGAAATCAAATATTATCTACGATCCTGACCATCCTGATAAAACGTTTGCCAATAGTAGCAATTATATTAATCCTTACGACCTGGGGGTGGTGTCGTTTATGGAACAGTTCAGTCCGTTGCTGGGTATTGATGTAACGATGAAAAACAGTTTGGGAGCCAAGCTGGCTTACAAAAAATCGAGAAATATCGTACTGAGTTTTGTAAATAACCAACTAACGGAAATTAACAGCAAAGAAATTGTGGTCGGAATGAGCTACCGCATTAAAGGATTAAAATTTTCGATAAAAAACTTTTCAAGCGCACGCCCCAGGAAATACAATACCGATTTGAATCTGAAATTGGATGTGGGTATTCGTAATAACAAAACTGTTTTGCGCCGCATTGAAGAGGGAAACAATCAAATTTCGGCCGGAACACGACAGTATACGGTGAATTTCTCGGCCGATTATATGCTGAGTCAAAGTTTACAACTCAGGGCTTATTTTAATATGAATAGTAACAATCCGTATATCTCTACACAGCTTCCCAATTCGGCCACCAGTGGAGGTTTTACCCTTCGTTTTAATTTGGCCCAATAGCCTTTTAATCGCAGGTTTGCGCCCCTGTTAATTTTTTTCGTAATTTTATCAGGAAGAATCTGAAAAAATTATCATTCCATTCGTTCCAACAACAAATACCAAAACCATGAAAAAAATTTTTTTATTTATGGCGCTGTTCCTGAGTGTGGCTCTCATGGGACAAACGCTTGACATGTCGAAGCTAAAAGACATGAAACCTAGAAGTATCGGCCCGGCCGGTATGAGCGGACGTATTACGGCCATTGATGTAAACCTGCAAAATCCCAAAATCATGTTTGTAGGATCTGCATCCGGCGGACTTTGGCGTTCAACCGATAAAGGCATCACCTGGAAGCCGGTTTTCGACAAACAACAAACACTTTCCATCGGCAGTATTGCCATCGACCAAAAAAATCCGGATATCATTTGGGTAGGAACCGGCGAAGGCAATCCCCGCAACAGCCTTTCCTCCGGCAAAGGGATTTACCGTTCGCTGGATGGTGGAGATACCTGGCAGTTCATGGGCCTTAAAAATACCCACAATATTTACCGGATTATCGTTAGTCCCGAAAACAGTGATGTGGTTTATGCCGGAGTAATTGGGTCGCCATGGGGGCATCAAACCGACAGAGGCTTGTACCGTACAACTAACGCCGGAAAAACATGGAATAAGATTTTG
>CBETNY010000224.1:0-3972 GCA_965537275.1 uncultured bacterium
TAACTTTTTCAAAAATCCCGAAGGGATTGATTCCAGCATACCAAAAGAATATTTAGCCATTATTTTTTTATGGATACCAAAAGCTAATTATTATCTAATGCGCTTTCTATCGCATCAAAATGGGAATTAGCCAAGGATGGGTCGCGCAAAAGAACCTGCAAAGTGGTTCGGTTTTTTTGACTGAGATAAAATTTCTTACCCTTTGTGAAGCGGTCAACCAGGGTTTGGTTGTAATGTCTGAAGGTAAAAAGTTGTAAGCCACTATTGTATTTCAAGATAAACTCTTCGCGTAAGGCAAGAATTAGTTTTTCGAGTTGGTCGGGTTGCCAGTCGAAGCAAACTGAGAAACTGACGGCTGAATTTTGCATGAGGTTCATATGCACTTTGTAGTGGTTGAATACGGCAAAAACCTTTTGGAGCTTGTCTTCAGCCATAAAATCAAGGTTTCGCGAGCTGATGCTGAGCAGAAGCTGGTTTTGCTTGACGATGATTTTGGGGATACGGGCGTCATCCGATTCAATTTGATCAATGATGGTAGGCGCGCTGGTGGGTTCGTAGAATGCACGTACCTTTAAGGGGATTTGTTTTTTTTGTAAAGGTTGTATGGTTTTAGGATGAATAACCGAAGCTCCGTAAAAAGCCAGCTCGATGGCTTCGTTGTACGAAATGTGAGGGAGTTTTACGGCATCCTGAAAAAGCCGTGGGTCGCAATTCATCAAACCCGGAACATCTTTCCAGATGCTTACTTCCTCAGCTTGGAGGGCATAGGCGACAATGGCAGCCGTAAAATCAGAACCTTCGCGTCCCAGGGTGGTAGTTTCCCCTTTTGAATTTGCTCCGATAAAACCTTGGGTAATGACAATTTTTCCCGATTCCAGGGAGGGAATTACCCGGCTTTTTATGGTCATATTGGTAAATTCCCACAGAATACCTGCACGGGAATGGTTGTCGTTGGTTGCAATTAAACACCTGGCATCAATGGCCTGAAGACGCAGCTTTTGTTCCGATAAATAACGGGTTACAATCCGAAGGGCGAAATTTTCACCATGGCTGACAACCCGGTCGTATTGGCGGTATGGATCGGTGTCGTTTTGCTGCAAACTTTCCCAAAGGTGATGAAATTCGTTTTCAATCTCTTCGGTGAGAGCGAAAGGATCGGTAAGTTGCAACGACTGAATAAGGGCCAGGTGCTTTTGTTTTAATTTAAAATATTCCTTTTCAAGCATTTGAATGTTTTGCTCACGACGAAGTTGAAGCAATCTTTCAAGTGCATTGGTTGTTTTTTCCATGGCCGAAACCACAATCACCATGGGTTCACAGGCAAATTCCTGAACGATGGCAGCCATCTGTTGTAAATCGGCTGCGTTTTTCAGTAAAGCACCCCCAAATTTAAAGATTCTGATCATTTCGTTAGGTTGCTAAACACGCTCTTTAATTAAGCCTTTCTGGTATGCAGTGAGCAGCATTTTCAAATCCTCAATTTGTGCCATCAGGTCTTTTCCAATATCGGTATCTCTTACTCTTTTTCGCTTGGCATTCGATTCAATAAATATGCGGTTTGAGATGATGTCTTTTTCATCTTCGATGGCTTTTTGTTTGGAATCGAAAAACTGGTGTTCCACCAGTACCAGTCCGTAAGAGTTGTAAATGAGGGTGTAACCGGAAACGCCGGTCACTTTTTGATAGGGAACCGACATGCCGCCGTCGATCACAAATAATTTCCCGTTGGCTTTGATGGGACTCTCTCCTTTTTTTACTTTTACCGGTACGTGGCCGTTGATAATGTGGGCACTTTTTCCGGTAAGTCCAAATTCTTTTAAAATGGCGGTACAATATTTCTCATCATCATAAACTAAATCGTAGTATGCATTTCTTTCTTCCTTATGGGTAGTTTTGTCGGCAATAAAATAGCGTTCGAAAGTGGCCATCTTGCTTTTTCCAAACAAGGGGGACATGGGGCCGCACCATAAATACCATAAGTAATCTGCATCGTTGTTTTGATTACGCTGAAAGCGATGGTGATAGGCTTTTCGGGCCACGCGGTCAAAATGGTCGCAGAGTTGTTTTCCGGAGTAGGTGCTTTCTTCAATCTGGAAACTGGCAAAATCACCATCTTTGGTCATCGGTATACAACCGTGGTAGAGCAAATTATTATTGAAAGTAAGGTACATGCTTCCCGAGCTAAATAAAAACTCAATATGGTTTTGCAGCCTTCTGCTGTTTTTGATGCTGTTGGCCAGTTTATTCATGAGTTCTTCCTCATCGCGATGCAACCGGTAAGGATCTTTTTTGTCGATGGTGGGAAAATGAGTATCCAATAGCGGATAAGTTTTCCCGTTCAGGTGAATAATGCCCTTGTCAAAATCTATTTTATCAAGCAGCAGCCTGTCATCCATCTGAAAATGAGGATTTCGCCGGATAATTTGTCCTTCCAATTTAAATTGGATGACCGCAATGGCTTTGTGCATTTTGCTGATGAGGTCGATTCCGTTGCTTTCATCTTTTTTGGCCAGGGGTGTAAATTGGGTGCAGGGGTCATCCTGATAATGATTCATTACGAAAGTAGCCAGGGGCAACAGGTTGATACCATAGGCGTCTTCGAGTGTGTCCAGGTTTCGATACCTTAATGAAATGCGAATCATGTTGGCAATCAGTGCATAGCTTCCCGAAGCGGCACCCATCCATAAAATATCATGGTTTCCCCATTGAATATCCACCGAATGATAATTGACAAGCCGATCCATTACCTTTTCCGCATAAGGCCCCCTGTCGAATATATCGCCAATAATATGCAGCCGGTCAATGAGCAGACGCTGGATAAATTTACAAATGGCAATAATAAACACTTCGGCTCTGTCTATTTTTATAATCGTGTTGATGATACCTTCGAAATATTCCTCTTTTTCCTCACCGCTTTCATTTAAAAGTTCCTCGATAATGTAAGAAAAATCGCCGGGCATGGCTTTGCGCACTTTGCTTCGTGTGTATTTTGATGCCGAAACCCTGGCCACTTTTATCAATCGCTGTAAAGTAATGGCATACCACTCATTGGGATCTTCTTCTTCTTTTAAAACCAGATCGAGTTTTTCTTCGGGATAGTAAATTAAAGTAGCCAAAAAGCGTTTATCTTTTTCTCGAATGGTTTTACCGAAAACATCTTCAATTTTTTTTCTGACAACCCCTGAAGCATTGGCCAATACATGGCTAAAAGTATCGTATTCGCCGTGGATGTCACTTAAAAAGTGCTCGGTTCCTTTGGGAAGGTTGAGAATGGCTTCGAGGTTGATGATTTCGGTACTGGCCGATTGGATATTTTTGAATTTTTCGGCCAGCAGTTTCAGGTATTTTAGCTCTTTTTCAAGCTGGTCGGTGGTAATGGGAGAAGGTTTGTTTTTTCGCATGTTTGCCAATTTATGGAAATGCAAATCTACAAAACCCCTGAAAAAAAACAGAATACAAGAGAACAATTAATAGAATGAGAGGATGTATGTGGATTAATGGGATGCCAGTTTGTTGAGATAGACTGTCATGGGCTTCTTTTTACCTTTTTTTAAGCATTCGGGGCAATATTCCTGTTTTTCTGTGGTTTCGTAGTGGCAGGAATCACAGCGATAAATACTGATGTAACGGGTAATCCGAACGTTGCTTCTTAAACTAAATAGCTGATGAGTAGGAGGGGTGACATTGGTTGGCTCTTGAGCTCCGGCAGTAAGTACCGCTTTGTCGTTTGTCTTGATAAAAACAGTACCGGCAAGAAGAATAACGAATAGCGTGATTATCAGGTAAGTAAGCATTTTGTTTGTTTTATTTTTTTACTTCAAGAATCATACCTTGTTCAATAGACGCTTGAAAGTAAAATAGTTATGTGATTCAGTACAGTAAAAAGAGCTTCAAAAGGAACCTGTAACGGGTGAAAGTATCCGTTTTATTAGAGTGAAATAGAAACCATGATTTGCCTATTTTTGCCTGAAT
>CBETNY010000225.1:0-3932 GCA_965537275.1 uncultured bacterium
GTATTGCCAATGCCATGAAAAGCATTACTTTTGACCCGGATTTACGGCTCGCACTGGTGGAAAAAGGGAAGCAGCAGCGAAAACGTTTCGGATGGGACCAAACGGCAGAGCGGGTTTGGAAAGCCATCGAAGCATTGTTAAGTTCAGTAGATAATTGAAATAAAACAGACTCATGAATATACTTATTTTGGGTTCGGGAGGCCGTGAGCATGCCTTGGCATGGAAGGTGGCACAAAGTCCGAAAACTAAAAATCTTTATATCGGCCCGGGAAATGCCGGAACGGCGTTGGTAGGGATTAATGCGCCCATCGATGTGGTCGATTTTGAAAGTATTAAAACTTTCGTGGTTGAAAAAGAGATTGATATGGTGGTGGTAGGCCCCGAAGTGCCACTGGTAATGGGAATTCGCGATTTTTTTATGAAAGATCGCATCCTGAACAATATCCCGGTTATCGGGCCTGATAGTCGGGCTGCGCAGCTGGAAGGAAGCAAAGACTTTGCAAAGCAATTCATGCAAAAGTATGATATTCCGACTGCCCGTTACGCCACTTTCGATTTGGAACATCTTGAAGAAGGAAAAGCTTTTTTGGAAACCTTGCCGGGCCCCTATGTTTTAAAGGCCGATGGATTGGCAGCCGGTAAAGGCGTGCTGATATTGAATGAGCTGAATGAGGCGAAAGCGGAGTTGGCCAATATGCTTACCGAGAAACAATTTGGAAAGGCTTCAGAGAAAGTGGTGGTTGAAGAATTTTTAGATGGGATAGAATTTTCGGTTTTCATTTTAACCGATGGCATCGATTACAAACGATTGCCCATTGCTAAAGATTATAAACGAATCGGTGAGGGCAATTCGGGATTGAATACCGGCGGGATGGGATCGGTTTCTCCGGTACCTTTTGTGTCGAAAGAGTTTCTCGCTAAGGTGGAAGAAAAAATTATCAATCCCACCCTAAAAGGGATGCAGGAGGAAAGAATCAACTATCAGGGATTTTTGTTTTTCGGCTTGATAAAAGTGGGAGACGAACCTTATGTTATTGAGTACAATTGTCGTCTTGGCGATCCGGAAACCGAAGCGGTTATTCCCCGTTTAAAGACTGATTTGGTCGATCTCTTTGAAGCGTTGGCTGCCGGCAAATTGTCCGCGCAACCCCTTGAAGTGGATCACCGTTATGCGGCTTCGGTGATGCTGGTGTCAGGGGGCTACCCGGGAAAATATGAGTCGGGAAAAATTATTTCGGGACTGAACAACCTAAACAATTGCATTCCTTTTTATGCGGGAGCTTCCAATGATGTGGGAACAGGAAAAGTAAAAACCAGCGGAGGACGTGTGGTGGCGCTGACTGCCATGGGCGATACCCTTGACGAAGCCTTGAAAAATGCTTACCAAAATGCGGAAATTGTTGATTTTGAAGGGAAATATTTCAGAAAGGATATTGGGTTCGATTTAAAATAAACAGGATGATTCGTTATTTTCAGTCGGCCTATCCTTCGCGCCTGCTCATGCTTGTTGTTTTGGCGCTGGGGTTGTGGTTTCCGGCCATTTTTTCATCTGTTTCGGAACCAATGGTTTGGCAAACTCCTTATGCCGACTTGTATACCCATTTTGTGTTTCCGGGGTGGCTCGGGCTTGTACTGGGATTTCTGTTGTTTTTAATTCCGGCTTTGTGGATGAATAAAGTGGGTATTTCCACCACGCTCATCTCGAAAAATACTTACCTCACCGCTTTGCTGTTTTTGATTTTTGCAGGCCAATCGCCCGGTTTGCTGACGTTAAACCCTTTCCTGGTGACGGCTTTTCTTTTGATATTGTTTTTGGAAAAGGTCTATCGACTTCAAAAGCATCCCCATCCCATTGTAATTGCTTTCGATGCGGGCTTACTTTTGGGAATAGGTGTTTTACTTTTCCCACCCGTGATTATTCTATTTGTTTTTATCTGGTTATCATTAATCGCTTATCGTGTGGGCACATGGCGAGCCTATGTGGTCAGTTTGCTGGGAACCATGACGCCCTATCTTATTGTATTGTCCCTGCGCTTTTTAATGGATCGTCCCTTAGATCCTTTGCGTGATATCATGGGTAATTTTTCGTTTCATCCGGTGGTTCTCTTTTCGGGTTCATGGATTAATATGGCCGTAGTGGCTTTGTTGGGAACCCTTGTGGTTGTCGCTGTGTTTTATATGATTTCCACCATGGGGCAGAAAAAAATTGCCTTCCGGCAGCATGCTTTGACTACTTTGTGGGCTTTCTTTTTAATCCTCATGCTGATCCTGATTTTTAACAAAAACAGGCAGGTTTTGCTGCTAATGGCAGGGCCTGCTTCACTGCTTATGGCTGCTTTTCTTGATCAGCTCAAACATCAAAAATGGATGAACCGGTTGCTGTGGCTTGTGCTGGTGTTGGTGTTGATTAATCAATATTATTCCCTATTTTATGCTGTTAAAATCGTTTAGTGATGGGAAATTCGTGGAGGCCGGATGCGATGAAGCCGGCCGCGGTTGTTTGGCAGGACCGGTGGTGGCGGCTGCTGTCATTCTGCCCGCCGGTTTTGAAAACGAATTGCTCAATGATTCCAAAATACTGAATGAAAAAAACCGGGATGCACTGCGTGTGATCATAGAAAAACAGGCGCTTGCCTGGGCCGTAGGATGGGTAAGCCATCAGGAAATTGATGAAATCAATATTCTGAATGCTTCTTTTTTGGCCATGCACCGTGCCATCGACCAGCTGACAATACAACCTGAATTGCTGTTGATTGATGGAAATCGATTTAATGCTTATCGCGATATTCCCCACCAATGTATCATCAAAGGGGATGGAAAATACATGTCTGTTGCAGCCGCTTCTGTTTTGGCAAAAACCCATCGCGATGAATATATGCGTAAGCTTCACCAACAATTCCCGGAATATGGTTGGGATACCAACAAGGGCTATCCCACATTGAAGCATAAAAAAGCCATTCAACAACTTGGTTTTACACCTTTTCACCGGAAAACCTTTCATGCAGCCATTCAGACCCGGCTCGATTTTTAGATAATCCGGTTGTTGTGGACTATTAACATTTGGTTGTTAACTAAGGATTTATTTAATGTTCTTTTTGCAAAGTGAGTTTTGTATCTTTGACTCTAAGATTGATTTGCTATGAATGAGAAGCGAAATATTCCCATTGTACTTCTGGTACTTGCCGTTTTTATTACAGGTGTATACTTTTTGTTTTTCTGGAATAAATCAAAAGGGGGTAATCCCTGGGAAATGATTCCTGATCATCCGGTCTTGATCATTCAAACCGATCATCCCCGCCAGGTGCTGGACAATCTCACAACGCATAATGAAATTTGGAAAGCTTTAGCGGATGCGTCTCTTTTAGACGGAGTGATGAAGCCCATTCATCAATTTGATTCGTTATGGTCGGAAAACCCTTCGGTGTTAAACCAATTCAATGAAGCCCCTTTCTTTTTGGTGCTTTACCGGGATGATGACCAGGGTGGATTGCAATATATGATGCTTTCAAAGCCGGTGAAGGCGCCTAAATTGGATTATTTAAAGCACTATTTAATTCGGAGTTTGCCTGCCGGTAATACTGTACTCAACGATATGCAAGGAGGTAGTGAGGTTCTGAAAATCATCAATGGAAAATCAGGAAAAATAGTTTACTTGAGGGATGAAGAGGGGGTGCTGGTGCTTACTTCCAGCCGAAAATTGATGCTTTCCAGTAGTATGATTTACCAAAATGGCGGTGCGCAATTTTTGCGCGATTCAAGTTTTACCCACGTAAAAGAAACATCGGGAAAGAAGGTCAAAGCCCGTATCTATTTCAATTATGCGCAATTGGTAAAAGTGTTAGCGCCGTTGGTGTCTCCCACGTTTCGGACAAATGTTAACAGCCTGCTAAATTGGGCTCAATGGACGGAAGTCGATCTGTTTCTTAAAAAGA
>CBETNY010000226.1:0-3929 GCA_965537275.1 uncultured bacterium
AGGGTTAAGGCATCAACCGCCTCGCCATAAAACTCCACGGCGTATCCCAGCAACGAATTGGCACCAAACTGATGGAGCAGATTTAAAACCACATCTTTGGCGGTAACCTCATCCGGCAAACGACCTTCGAGATTCATCCTTACCGATGGAGGGACTTTGAACCAAATCTTTCCACGATGGAAGGCTGCAGCAATGTCTTTATCGCCCATCCCCTGGCCAAAAGCCCCAATGGCTCCCAAAATATTGGCATGCGAATCGGTGGTTACCGCAGTTGCCCCCGGCCACACCAACCCTTCACTAATCAGGGTGTGCGTTCCAATTCCATTGTTAATATCAAAAACCTTAATCCCGTGATGTCTGGCAAAGACCCTTACCAGTTGCTGGTTGGCGGCATATTTCTGATCGCTTCCCGTAGGATTAGTATCAAAAGTAAAAAAAGTTTTAGAAGGATCATCTATCCCCAATCCGTATTCCTCAATATTTTTCACCACATTAGGACCGCCAAAATCACGGGCCACGCGGGCATCAATCTCAATATCCACAATATCTCCGGGCTTAACCTGCTGTTGGTTTGAATGAGCAGCGATAATTTTTTCAATAATGGTCATCATTTTTCTGTTTGATTAAACCATCAAAAATAAACGATTTTAAAACAAAACCTTCAGGTAATAAAAAAATCAGTGATTCACTTATGACGCGCCCGAATGTTTGAAGACCTATTGTTCGAGGATCCAGGCATCGCGATAGGAAAAGGGAAGCTTTTGTTTTGCCTTTAAGGCTGCTTTAAAACCTTTATACCGGTTGGCATAAATTCGTATTTTATGATCTTTGCGCAGTATACCGGCATGACTAAAGCCGATTTTACGAAATCGCCGCAAAGCTTCCGTGGCATTTTTCATGTTTTTATACGTTCCCAGAATTAAATAATAGGTGGGGATTTTTGTTGATTTCTGAACCTTGGCACGATTTGATTTTGATACAGGTGCGCCCTTTTTCTTGACACAAAGTTTGGGTTTCCCCTGACTATCAGGACGCTGACCAAACCACAAAGAGACATAATGTTCACTGATTCCAATGCCCATGCAGGCCCATTTTTTCTTTTCCCATTTTCCCCGGGTCAGCATCATATCCATGGCCTCCGGTGTGGTTTTCCAATCCGTCAACAGGGTGTCAATCTGTAATAAATTCTCCGACCAGGCTGCCAATTCGTACCCGCGATACCGGTAGGAAGTCAGCTCCTGTGGCTTTTTCCACATGCCATCATGATTCACCACATAGGCATTATAGCAGCACGGAGTCCATGGCCCCTTGTTCGACCAGCTTGACAGATTGCAAATACTCGTATCGGGATGATTGATGCTCAGATCGATAACATGCGACTTGGCTACATAGGACAATGAAACCGAAAGAGGTAAAGGCTTTTCTCCATGCTTAACACGAAGAGCATTGATGCTATCAGCCAGGATTTTTTCAGCCGGACTCAGGCAATACGATGCCGGAATTTTGTGCTGGGCACTGGCCGGTAATTCCAATCCAAGAATCAGGAAAGAAAACAGAAAATATGGAATGAGAATTTTAAACCCACGCATTTACATAAAATTTTGATAAAAATACAAATTATCCGGCTGGTGTTTCGTTTTTGTGTGTTTTGATGTAACGATTTGTCAACTGCTCATACGCTGCCATTAACTGTCGCATGGCAATATGATCGACCATATAAGGGGTTTTATTCACCTCCCTCACTGGTAGAATATTCGGGGAGGTGCCGGTTAAGAAACAGGCATCAAAGGCCTTAATCTGCTCAGGGGTGATTTCTTGTTGTCGAAGTTCGAAACCCTTTTCAGCAATGAGCTGAATGACCTTCGAGCGGGTAACGCCCTCTAAAACCAGGGATGAGGAAGGGGTGAAAAAGACATCCCCTTTGACAAAAAACACATTCGACCGGCTTCCTTCGGTGATGATTCCATTTGAGACATACAAAACTTCGTACCACTGGTTCGACCGGATGATTTCATCTGCTTTTTCCCGTAAGGAATAGAGGGCCTTTTTTGCATTGGGACGGGGCCTTTGGGCATCCATCAATCCCACCGAAACCCCTTGACGATATTGCATTTCCGAGGGATAGAAATAGGGCATTAACCATGCCATAAACCGATTATTTCCTTCCTCATCAATATGATACAGAAACTTCACATTGCCCTGTTGAATATGGTTGTACGACAAAAGTGCCTGAAGCCGTTTTTTCACCGTATCGGAAGAAAATGGCAATTGAATATTTTCAATCCGTGCCGAACGATAAAACCGATTCAAGTGATCCTCCAAAAAAAGCAGTACGCCATCGCTGACGCGAAGTACTTCGTAAATAGCAAGACCTGACTTTAAAGGATAGGGATTAAAATCGCAGGTGGAACGTATTTCGTTATTGTAAACAAAATAGTTTAACAAAGCAGTTTCCATAAAAGTAGCTTTCAGAAAGAAAGATCGCCTTTCTTTTTTAAAACGATGGTTTTATCATTTGCGTGAAGCAAAATATTCATCAAGCAAAGCTTTGGCCTTTTCAAAATTGGCAGTTTCCACAAAAAGTTGCGTACTGTCCTCGGGTGAACCACTGGCCCAACCTGCATCGATACTTGATTGTAAACTATTTTTCCGAATACTACCAATGCCATTCTCTTTCAGCATCGATTCAAGAAACATCGCCTCCACATCGGAACCGGTATAAACTAATTGAATATCTTCACTCATCGAAATAATTTTTTTGATTTAAGAAGTAAAGGTAATAAAAAAACCGAATCCTTAAATCACCATATATTTTTTAAGAAGGAATTCCATTTGTTGCTGTAGCTCGGCTGCTTTATCAGATGCTTTAGAGGCAAAATCGGCACCCGCACCGGCATAGATAATTCCACGCGACGAATTTACCAAAAGTCCACAATGGGTATTCATTCCGTAAAGGGCCACTTCTTCCAAATTACCGCCCTGGGCACCAATCCCCGGGACAAGCAAAAAATGATCGGGCACAATGGCTCGAACACGTTTCAGATAAGCGGCTTTTGTGGCGCCCACCACGTACATCATTTGTTCAGCGGAAGCCCACTCCTTCGATTTTTTCAGCACCTGCTCAAACAAATACTCTCCCTTACAGTCTTTCAAAAACTGAAAATCGTTGGCCCCGTTGTTCGACGTCAGTGCCAACAAAACCACCCACTTGTTCTCATATTTTAAAAAGGGCATCACCGTATCGCTACCCATGTAAGGTGATAAAGTGACGGCATCCGCCTTTAAATCATCAAAAAAAGCTTTGGCATACAAACCCGATGTATTTCCGATATCGCCTCTTTTGGCATCGGCAAGAATAAAAACCGACGACTGGGCCTTCCGGATATATTGAATGGTTCGCCGGAGGCTTTGCCATCCTTTTTCACCCTGCGCTTCATAAAATGCCAAATTGGGTTTGTAAGCTACCGCATAATCCAGGGTAGCATCCACAATTTGCCGGTTAAACTCAAAAACAGGATCCTCAGCATCCAGCAGATGAGTGGGAATGCGATTGATATCCGTATCGAGACCCACACACAGAAAAGATCGTTTTTGTTGAATCTGTTGATATAATTCGGAATAGGTCATGGAGATAGGTTTACATGCTTTAAACAAGCCCTAAGAGGGTTGTTAACTGTCGAATTCTTCTTTTAAGCGTTCGGCATTTTCGGCCATCTGCAGTTTATCGATCAGCTCCTGAAGATCACCATCGATAATCGACTGTAAATTGTATAAAGTCAAATTGATACGATGATCAGTCACACGGCCTTGCGGCCAGTTATAAGTTCTGATTTTAGCGGAGCGGTCGCCGGTAGAGACCATTGTTTTTCGCTTGGAAGACATCTCTTCGAGGTATTTGTTGTACTCCTGCTCATACAGACGGGTACGCA
>CBETNY010000227.1:0-3896 GCA_965537275.1 uncultured bacterium
GTTTTTCAGACTGTCGGCCACAAAAGTGCCTTTTAGCAAACTTGAATCGATGGCAGCAAATAAATTATCTACCGCCGGTTGGTTGATTTTTAAGTGATGCTCTTTTTTAATCTGAGCGAGGACGGCTTCTTTGCTTTTTTTGGCGCGTTCGCTTCTTTGCATCCTGTCGCGCAACCCTTGTTCTTCCTGTTCGAATGATCCGGGATGCTTGATGCTGAGAAGTTTAATGATGTGATAGCCGTAATTGGTACGAAAAGGTTTGGAAACTTCACCCGGGTTTAAAGCGTCGATATGTTGAATAAATTCGGGGACAATGCGGTTCGATGTAAATTTGGGAAGAGTACCTCCTTTGTTGGACGAGCCTTTGTCTTCCGAATATTTTTGTGCCGCTTCTTCAAAAGGCATCCCGGCTTTTATTTTGGCATAGATATTATTGATTTTCTCCCACTTATGGGTGGTGTCAGCCGGAGAAGCATCGGGTGATAGCCGTACAAAAATATGGGCCACCCGGGCCACACCCATGGCAGGCCGTTTGTCAGTAACTTTGATAAGGTGATAGCCAAAACGGGTACGAACAATGGGTGAAACTTCACCCACAGCCGTTTGGTAAGCGCTATTTTCAAAGGGGTATACCATGTTAAAAACGGAAAAGTATCCGAGATCCCCGTGGTTTCCCTTGCGTGCATTTTGTTTTCCGGGAATGGCTTTGCGATCTTGTGCTGAAGGGTCTTCCGAATAGGTCACGGCTGCTTCGGCAAAATCTTTTCCCTGGAGGATTTCTTTGCGTATCTTACTGATTTTATTCCATGCTTTTAATGTGTCGGATGGAACGGCATCTGGATTTAGCCGGATGAGAATGTGGCTGGCCCGGATGTCGAAAAGTTTACGCTGATAGGCTTCTTTTACCAGGGCGTCGGTTATCTTTTCGTCCACAAAATAGGGTTTTGCCAATTGTTTCCGGTAGCCTTGCAACTCACGGACAAACGACCGGGCGGTATCCATTTTAAGCGCTTCGGCTTCCATCACCTTTAGCTTAAAATTAATGTAGAGATCCAGATAGTCTTTCACTGAGATGCTGTCCTGGCCCTTGTTTTTGTTGTAGACTTTCATGAATTCAGCAACACTTATTTTATGTCCGCCAATGTTTACCAGTTCTTTTTTAGAAAAACCCGCCTGGGCAAAGCTTGCCTGGGTAAACCAAATCATTAAACTAAAAATTACAAATTGCTTGAACTTATTCATGTTTACAAAGGATAAAAGGTTTATGCTTTTCGACTATAATTGGGGGCTTCGCGGGTAATGGTGATGTCGTGAGGGTGACTTTCGGCTACGCCTGCCGCAGAAATCTTGATAAACTTCGCTTTTTGCAATTCGGCAATGTTTCGCGACCCGGTGTATCCCATTCCGGCCCGCAGACCTCCCACCATTTGCACAATCACTTCTGTGAGGCTTCCTTTGTAAGGTACACGGCCAACAATCCCTTCGGGAACGAGTTTTTTAATATCGTCTTCAGCATCCTGGAAATACCGGTCTTTCGATCCCTTTTCCATGGCCTCCACCGAGCCCATTCCACGATATGATTTGTATCGTCTGCCATCAAAAATAATGGCTTCGCCCGGCGATTCGTCCACGCCGGCAAACAATGATCCCGCCATAATACAGTCGGCACCCGCTGCAATGGCTTTTACAATATCTCCGGTATACCGGATGCCTCCGTCGGCAATGACCGGAATGCCGGTGCCTTGCAGAGCCCTTGAAACATCGTAAACTGCAGTAAGCTGCGGTACACCAACTCCTGCAACCACACGCGTTGTACAGATTGATCCCGGGCCAATTCCTACCTTGACGGCATCAGCACCGGCTGCCATTAAATCGAGTGCTGCCTCGCGGGTAGCGACGTTGCCCACCACAAGATCAATTTGTGGATATTTCTGTTTTATTTTTTTTGCCATTTCTATCACGCCCTGCGAATGTCCATGGGCAGTATCCACTACCACCGCATCCACTCCGGCTTCCACAAGCGCGTTTACCCGTTGCATGGTGTCCGAGGCAATGCCCACAGCCGCTGCCACACGCAAACGTCCCTGTTTGTCTTTACAACTGTTGGGATGAGCTGCAATTTTAATGATGTCTTTATAGGTGATTAATCCCACCAGTTTATAATTTTTATCCACCACCGGTAATTTCTCAATCTTAAACTCCTGAAGAATCTCAGCGGCCTCCTCGAAGTTGGTAAACTCGGTGGTGGTAATCAGGTTTTCCTTGGTCATGACTTCCGAAATGGGCTTGTGCATTCCTTTCTCGAAGCGTAAATCACGGTTGGTAACAATGCCTGCCAGTTTACCGTTTTTATCAACTACCGGAATGCCTCCAATGCTGTATTCGCGCATCATGTTTAAGGCATCAATCACGCGAGCATCTTTGTTTAAGGTAACCGGATTCAGAATCATGCCGTTTTCAGCACGTTTTACCTTTTTGACTTCGGTGGCCTGTTTTTCGATGCTCATATTTTTGTGCAAAACGCCAATGCCGCCTTCCTGAGCCATGGCAATGGCCATTTTCGACTCGGTAACCGTGTCCATAGCAGCGGAAACAATGGGTATTTTCAACTCAATATTTCTTGAAAATTGAGTATTTAGTTTGGTCTCCCTGGGCAAAACTTTGGAGTGCGCAGGTACAAGCAGGACATCATCGTAGGTAAGTCCTTCGCCTATAAATTTATCAGAAGAAATAGCCATGACCTTTTTTGTTTGATTGTTTGTGCAAAGCTATCAAAATTAATCATCGATTGGTGAGTCAAATTTCGACAATAATTTATGATTCAGCACTCAAAGTGTTTTCAAAAGATTGTTAATGTCGGGCAATCCTTATTTCCTTAAAATAGAAGTGATTGAAAATCAGTGGGTCATTTAGTAAAAGAGAAATCTTCGGTTTTTCGTTCGCTTCTTATTTTGTCTTTTGAGGATGGATGTATTTATTTAACAAGATTTAACGCGATTGATTTTTGGATCGCTCATTTTGGATGTGTGATATTTGAATATTGAATAAAAGCGGATGATTCATCAATTTTCATTTTTCATTCATTCAATTGACTAAAATAAATACTTTTGTTGTATGGAGCGTACGACCCTGTTTGCAGAAATTTTATTGCCGCTTGCCATACCGGGAACTTTTACCTACCGGGTGCCTTTTGCCATGAATGATTTGGTGCAGGTTGGGCAACGGGTTACCGTGCAGTTCGGTAAACGCAGGGTTTATGCCGGACTGGTAATGAAACTACACGAAACGCCTCCTGACAAAGGGATTCCAAAATATATCCTTTCTATTTTGGATGAAAAACCGCTGATTAACAATATTCAAATACGGTTTTGGCACTGGATGTCCGACTATTATATGTGTAACCTCGGTGAGGTGATGAGTGTGGCCATACCCACGGTTTTTAAACTGAGCAGTGAATCAAAAATTGTCCTTTCCGAAAATTTCAGGCCCGATGTGGAGACCCTGAATGAATCGGAATTCCGTATTACCGAAGCCTTGTTGGAAAAGAAAAAACTTACGGTAAAAGAGGTCAGCGAAATTGTGGGTTTTCAGAAAGTGCTGCCTTTGCTCAAAACCATGATCGAACGACGAATTATTTTCATGGAGGAGGAGTTGAAGTCGTTGTATAAGCCTAAAAAAGAGAAGCTTGTTAAATTGAGTGAAGGTTTGTTGGCGGATGAAAAGTTACAGGAAGTGATGGATCAACTGAGCAAACGTGCCCACAAACAACTTGAGCTGCTGATGGCATTTATGAGTCTTTCAGGTTTTCCTTTGAAGTCAAACCAATCGGTTCAGAAATCGGTTTTGATGAAAAAATCACAGGCCGGGCAGGCTGCCTTCAAAGCCTTGGTGGATAA
>CBETNY010000228.1:0-3886 GCA_965537275.1 uncultured bacterium
ATCACGTGGGGCATAGTGCCCATTTGTGGGGGGCGGTCTTTGGATTGGTTTTTACTCTGATTGTCATTCCCGGTGTGTTGAGCCGGTTTATTAGTCAGCTTTTCTAATGCCATGACGAACTAACTACTCCACAATTCATTATTTTTGTTGTATGCGTAAGAAGTTTTTATTTAACCTGGCATTTTTGCTCGGTCTTAATTTGTTGGTTAAGCCCTTTTGGATACTGGGTATTGACCGGCAGGTTCAAAATGTGGTGGGTACGCAGGAGTATGGCTTTTATTACGCAATTTTCAATTTTTCATACCTCTTTTTCATTTTGCTCGATTTGGGGATTTCCAATTTTAACAACCGGAATATTGCCCGTAACAATCAGAAATTACAAAGCCATTTCGGCGGCATTGCCACGTTAAAATTAATGTTGGGACTGTTTTATGCGGTCGTTATTTTGCTGGTTGGATGGCTCATCGGGTATAATCCTCGTCAGATGCATTTGCTTGTATGGGTTGGATTTAACCAGTTTCTTTTGTCGTTTATCCTGTATTTAAGGTCGAACCTGGCAGGCCTTTTGCTTTTTAAAATCGATAGCATTATTTCGGTACTCGATCGACTCTTGATGATTGCTATTGTGGGGACCTTGCTGTGGACCGGAGTAGCCGGAGGCCGGTTCAATATCCGGTGGTTTGTTTATGCTCAAACGGTGGCCTATGCCATAAGCCTCATGACTGCGTTGACCGTTTTGATTTACAAATCGGGAAGGCTACGTCTGACGTGGAATGCCCGTTTTTTTGTCCTTATTTTAAAACGGAGTATCCCGTTTGCTTTGTTGGTTTTAATTATGAGTTTTTACTCACGGATGGACAGCGTGATGCTTGAGCGTTTATTGCCGGCCCCTTTGGGTGAACAACAAACCGGTGTTTATGCTCAAGCTTACCGGCTTCTGGACGCCGGACAGAATATGGCCTATCTGTTTGCCGTTTTGCTTTTGCCGCTCTTCTCAAAAATGATTAAAGAAAATAAAACGGTCGAAGGTCTGGTGAAACTTTCGTTTTCTCTGATTTTTTCCATGGCCATGTTGGTGGCGGTGAGTGCTCAGTTTTTCGCATTCGACTTGATGCATTTAATGTATGCTCAACATGCAGGTGAAACATTGACGGCCTATCATCTCCGCCTGTCGCAATCCTCACAGATATTCCGTTTGCTGATGTGGAGTTTCGTAGCCATATCATCCAACTATATTTTTGGTACCTTGCTAACGGCCAACAACAGCCTAAAGGTATTAAACTGGATTGCTTTGTCAGGGTTTATGATGAATTTGGTGCTTAACCTTCTGTTGATTCCGCAACACCAGGCAGTGGGGGCAGCCTTTGCCAGCGTTCTCACCCAGGGGTTAACAGCGGTTCTCCAAATAGGTTTTGCGGTAAAGTATTTTCGGCTTAAGCCCGATACGGGATGGATGTTTCGTTTTGTGGTGTTGGTCGCGGTTTTGGTGCTTTCGGGATTTTTGCAAAAACTGATACCCGGGGTGGCGTGGGAAATAAGGTGGTTGGCCATGCTTTTCCTTGGTTTACTTACTGCGCTTATTTTGAGGGTGCTGGATTTGAAAAATTTCTATTTTATTCTGAGTGAGCGGCAAGGAATTTAATTTGGAATTTGCGGGGTGAATGAACTGTTTTTTGTTAATTTTGGTGCATGAGCCCGGAAAGGATGGGAGTTTGTTTCTCAGCCTTCTGTTACATAGAATTGCTTAAAAAAGATGAATAATGGAATATAATTTTGATAGTCGAGAAGTTTTGCAAAAAATCATGCGATGGAAAAAGCATTTATTGATTATTTTAGTGCTGACCGCTGTGGCGGCAGTCATTTTTTCCGGGCCCCGTTTCATAACTCCCCTGTTTAAATCGTATGCCATCGTTTATCCCGATAACCTCGCCAGGTATTCCGAGGAAAGTACTACGGAACAAATGATTCAGGTGATGCAGGCACAAGATATTGTGGACAGTATGATCGAACGGTTTCAGCTGGCCCGACATTATAAGATTGACCCGCATTACCGTTATTTTCGCACTGAATTAATGCGTCAATACCATGAAAATGTGAGAATTAATAAAACCAGTTACGAAGCTGTACGCGTAGAAGTGCTCGATAAAGATCCTGACACAGCCAAATTGATGGTTGATGCCATACTGGATTTATTCAATAAAAAGGTGCGTCGCCTTCAAAAACAAAAGTTTAAGGAACTGGCTGATGCTTATGCCGGTCAGTTAAAACGAGAACAACATGCCATGGATTCCCTTAAAAACAGACTTCGTGAATTGGGTACCGTGCATGGTATATTTGAATACGATTATCAGGCACAACAAATAATGAAAGCCTATTTGGGTGTGGTGGATGGAAACCCGGGAAAAATAAACAGCAAAGAAGCCAAACGGCTGGCCCAAAATATGGGTCGCTATGGCGGCGAATTGGTGCAGCTTGTTAAAATGTTGGAAAATGAAGCCTCGGCCTATGTCCAGGTTAAAATAAGTTTCGAAAAAGAGTACCGTCATGTGGTTTCCAATGTAACCTATACCAATGTGGTTACCCATCCTTATGTGGCCGATAAAAAGACTTATCCGGTTCGCTGGCTGATAGTGCTGGTTTCAATGATTGCGGTCTTCGCCTTTGCTATTTTTGTAATTTCTGTTTTTGATAAAACCAACCGTTCAGCACGTTAATATTTTATTCGAATGGTAGGGCATTTCAACAAAAGGGTTGTGTGGGTTTATTTGCTTTGGGCAATATTCCTGGCTGCGGGTTTTTATTTCTTTCTCAAGAAAGATACGCTGTTGTTTTTTGCACTTCCTGTGTTACTGTTCATTGGTTATTATTATGTGGTTGCGCTCGATAAGGTCATCTTGTTTATCACCCTGGCTACACCGCTCGCAGTAAATTTGCAGGATTCAGCCATTGGAGCTTCGCTGTCGATGCCTACCGAGCCTCTCATGTTTGGCGTGCTTCTTGTATTTGTAGTCAGTCTTTTGATGAATGGGAAATATAATTCAAGGTTGGCCACGCATCCGGTTTCGTGGCTGGTTTATTTTAGTCTGGTATGGATGATGGTTACCTCCTTTACCAGCGTGATGCCTTTGGTGTCTTTTAAACATTTGTTGTCACGAATTTGGTTTGTGGTTCCTTTTTATTTTTTGTTGGCTGCTATGTTTCGTTCAAAAGCCAATATTCATCGCTTTTACCTTTTGTATTTGGCAGGATTTTTTGTGGTGATGGTTTATACGCTCATCAGGCATGCCGGGTATGGTTTTGATGAAGATGCCGGTCATTGGGTAATGAGCCCTTTTTATAACGATCATACCGCCTATGGAGCGGCTTTGGCCATGTTTTTACCTCTGATGCTGATTTATGTTTTTTATCCGGGCCTTTCGTGGTGGAAAAGGGGATTGGCTTTGTTGGGATTTGCCTTTATCTTTCTGGCTACCATTTTGTCGTATAGCCGTGCAGCCTGGTTAAGTTTAATTGTCGCGCTATTGGTATTTTTGGCTATTTTGTTTAAAGTAAAATTTAAATGGATTCTTTTGGTTGTGTTGGTGTTAGCGGGAAGTTTCTTTGCTTTTGAAAACCAAATCTTCGATCGCTTATCAAAAAACAAACAGGATTCGTCGGATAATATGATGGAACATGTACAATCGATGAGTAACATATCCTCTGACGCGTCAAATCTAGAGCGGATCAATCGGTGGGCATCTGCCATTCGGTTGTTTAAGCAGCGTCCCTGGCTCGGCTGGGGGCCGGGAACTTACCAGTTTGTTTATGCCCCCTTTCAACGGGCCAGCGAACGAACCGTAATTTCTACCAACTCGGGTGATGGTCGGAATGCCCATAGCCAATATCT
>CBETNY010000229.1:0-3875 GCA_965537275.1 uncultured bacterium
TAAAGGAAAAACTCGTTGCCATGATTAAAACCATCAAAATGGGTAATCCGGAAGACTTCTCCAACTTTATGACGGCTGTTATCGATGAGGCCAGTTTCGACAAACTATCCATGTTTATCGACCGTGCAAAACAAGACAAAGATGCCGAAATTATCGTGGGTGGTGAGTACGACAAATCGGAAGGTTATTTTATTAAACCTACTGTCATTCAGGCCAAAGATCCTCATTATGTGACGATGGAAGAAGAGCTTTTTGGACCGGTTTTGACCATTTACGTATATCCGGCCAACGAATATGAGCAGACCCTTGAGCTGCTTGATTCCACTTCGCCTTACGGTTTAACCGGTGCCATCTTTGCGCAAGACCGTTATGCTGTTGACCTGGCTACGAAAAAATTGGTGAATGCCGCCGGAAACTTTTATATCAACGACAAACCCACCGGTGCGGTCGTTGGTCAACAACCCTTTGGCGGATCGCGTGCCTCAGGTACCAATGATAAGGCCGGTTCAAGCCTGAACCTGATTCGTTGGGTAAGCCCACGCACCATCAAAGAAACTTTTGTTCCTCCGGTAGATTACCGTTATCCGTTTATGGAAGCTGAATAATCTCGGATTTTAAAAAAAATATAGCCGCTTTTCATTGAAAAGCGGCTATATTTTTTTTCATTACTTTTGCGGTTAATTTACAAAAAAACATAAGACACATGGCAGAAAAAGTAAATGTAACCTGGATGGAAGATATGGCTTTCGAGGCCAAGGTAAACGGACACAGTATTATTTTAGATGCAGAAGAAAGGGTGGGCGGTAAAGACCGTGGTCCTCGCCCCAAACCTTTAACTTTGGTATCTCTGGCCGGCTGCACCGGCATGGATGTTATCTCCATTCTTGGAAAAATGCGGGTAAAACCCGATTTTTTTGATGTGGAAGTGGAGGGTGAACTCACCGATGAGCATCCCAAATATTTTCACACCATTCACATCAAATATATTTTCAAAGGAAAAGACCTTCCGATGGATAAGTTGGAGAAGGCCGTTTCGCTTTCGCAAGACCGGTATTGTGGCGTGAGTGAGATGTTACGTAAATCGTCAAAGCTAATCCATGAAATTGTTATCCTGGACTAAACAATCCTTATCAAAAAAGTCCGGCCTGAGCCGGACTTTTTTGTTTTTAGCAAGGGCTATTTAAATTATGTCACCCTCGCGCTATCCGTTTGATGATTCGCAATTGATGGGTGTAGCGCTGTAAATTTTCGTTAAAAATACCTACGTGATCGACCCTGTCTTTGCGCACTTCGCCGCAGGCATGCAATACAAAGCCATCACCCATCAACAATCCTACATGAATAATTTCCCCCTCCTCATTATCAAAAAAGGCCAGGTCGCCGGCTTTGGCTTCATGGATGAAATCGACGGTTTCACCGAGCATGGCCTGATCGGCACTGTCACGTGGCAGTTTATATCCGGCCATCCTGAACACAATTTGGATAAAGCCTGAGCAGTCAATTCCAAAAAGAGAGCGGCCTCCCCATAAAAACGGACTTCCCACATACCGGTTTGCTATGGCAAGCAATTGTGAGGTGTTTTTTTCGCCTGTGTAAATGCGTGGCGGTATATCAAACACAAAAGTTTCTCCATCCACGTGAACCTTTTGTCCATCCCATCCCGGTAAACGGCTTCCCAGGGTGATCCAAAAGGAACGATGTTCCGTTTTTAACTTAGCCACATCTTCGGCCAGGAAAAAGTCGTTTACGGTGCCAGTTTCCGAATCCTGATTCGAATGAATGACCCGGATTTGCCGTTCATCCACCCAACCGGCATAGGGTTCGAATTCGCTTTCAACCAAAAGCCACGATTTAAATCGATCCTTTATATTAATCCGTTCTCCAAACAACAATTGGTTAATCATCTGGCTTTTATCCGAAGCGGTTTCCCTGACGGGAATCATACTCAATAAACAAATTCCTTTCTTCATTCTTTCGTAATATGAGTTGTAAGTTTAAGATTTATTACTTTTGTAGCTTGAATACATAACACATGAAATCTCTTTTTTCAAAATTACAACATAATTCCTATGAAATATTAAAGGTCCTGAGTTTTCTGATTGCCATCGCCGCTGTGGTGTGGATCAGTCCTCGTGAGCGCCTTTTTAAGTACGAATTCCGGGTGGGTAAACCGTGGAACCACAAAGACTTATACGCACCTTTTGATTTTTCTATCCTGAAAACAGATAAACAACTTGCACAGGAAAAATCGAAAATTATCAAGAATATTAAACCCTATTTTCAATTTGACGAAGCTTCTACTCTGGCAGGGCGGCAAAAACTTATCCAATCATTTGGACAAAATTGGCATTTTATCGGCCAGGGGTTAGCCGGAGAAATTAGCCGTCAGGATTCCATCACCTACCTTGATGCGCTGCTGGCGGTATACGATCAGGTAGAAAAAGGAATTATCCGTCTCGATCCGGTAATCGAAGGGAAACCAAAATCGTTCCAGATAAAACTCATTAAAAACAATCAGGTTAGGGATGTGAATCTGGCTCAGCTCTATACCGTTAGGGAGGCTGATGATTACGCCATATCTTATATCCGTGAGTTAAATTGTGCCGACAGTCTCGAACTTTTTAAAATTATCGATAACGCGCTGGTGCAAAACGTAATTTACGACAAACACAAAACCGACCTTTACACCCAGGAAATGCTCTCGACTATTTCGCCAACCATGGGATTGGTGCAAAAGGGCGAGTTAATTATTTCGCAAGGCGAATTGGTAACGCCCGAAAAATATCAAATTTTGGTTTCACTGAAAAGGGAGTATGAACAAGAGCTGGGCAATCCGCAAGCATGGATTTACGTGAACGGTGGTAGTTTATTGTTAATCACCCTTTTATTTCTTATCGAGTTTCTTTTTCTGAAGGTTTTTGTTCCGCAAATATATAACCAACTTCGGAATTTACATCTGCTTTTGGGAAGTCAGGTAGCCCTGCTGATGATCTCATTTCTTGTGTTTTCCTATTATCCATCCTGGAGCTATCTCATTCCATATACCATTTTGCCCATTGTTGTGGCTGCATTTCTGGATCGACGTGCTTCATTGGTGGTGTATCTTATTACTTTGATGTTGCTGGGCTTTTATGCACCCAACAGTTTTGAGTTTTTCTATACTCAATTTACCGCCGGATTTGTGGCTGTCTTTTCCATTGGTCAACTTTCAAAACGTTGGCATTTGGTAAAAAGTTCGCTGTTGGTGCTGCTCACCTATCTGGTTGTCTATTTCAGCATGCTGATGATGCAGGAAGCTTCGTTTTCGAATATTTCTATACGGTTTATCCTGATGCTCACCGGTAGTTCCCTTCTTATTTTGCTGGCTTTTCCGCTGATTTTTATTTATGAAAAGATGTTTGGAATGATTACACAGCTCACCCTGCTTGAGCTTTCCAATACCAATAACGAATTGCTGCGCGAACTGGCTGAGAAAGCTCCCGGAACTTTTCAGCACTCTATGCAGGTGGCCAATCTGGCTTCCGAAGTACTCTACGTGATTGGTGGCGATGCCATGTTGGCGCGAACCGGTGCTTTATATCATGACATTGGTAAGATGGAGCATCCGCTCTATTTTATTGAAAATCAGTCGTCCGGATTTAACCCTCACGATGAGCTAAGCTATGAAGAGAGTGCCCGCATCATTACCGGACATGTGCTCAGGGGGGTGGAAATGGCCCGCAAGGCCCGTCTTCCCGAACAAATTATCGACTTTATCCGTACCCACCATGGCACGCGCAGGGTTGAATATTTCTATCGCCTCGAGCGAAAACAAAACCCTGGAATGGAGGTTGATGAAACCGAATTCAGATACCATGGACCGGTACCCTTTTCTC
>CBETNY010000230.1:0-3867 GCA_965537275.1 uncultured bacterium
CCATTGGAAACTATCCCCGCAAAATCGACGAATATTTAGCCATGGGCAAACCTACGGTAGCCACCAAAACCAAAGCCATGGAAGTGTTTAAAGATTATGTTTATCTGGCTGACAGCAAAGAAGCGTACGTCGAGCTAATTGATCGTGCTTTAAAGGAAAACACACCCGAAAAAGAGCTGGAAAGAGAAAAGCTTGCCCGGAGTCATACCTGGGATGCCAATGCCGAAGCCATTTACGAAAAAATTGAAGCCATCGAAAAAATGAAGCAAAATGGGAATTAAGGAAAAAATCAAATCGAATGAGAGGCTAAAAAAGCTGGCTTTATGGAGCTTAATGCCTCGTAATCAGGCTCGTCCACGTTTATGGGTAAAACTATTTGTGAACCCAATCAAACACAAAAAGGGAAAACGGTCGCTGGTGAGACGCCGAACCCGAATGGACGTAATGCCGTTCAATCAATTTATCCTGGGAGATGATTCAACCATTGAAGACTTTTCAACAGTGAACAATGGCGTGGGTGATGTAATCATTGGAAAACGAACCCGGATTGGACTGGGAAACGTGCTAATTGGGCCGGTGAAAATTGGCGATGATGTCATGTTTGCACAAAATGTAGTCCTTTCGGGACTCAACCACGGATATGAAGACATCAACATCCCACCCAGCCTCCAAAAGGTAAGCACCAAACCCATTGTGGTTGAAGACCAGGTTTGGATTGGAGCCAATGCAGTGGTTACTGCCGGAGTAACCATTGGAAAACATTCAATTGTTGCTGCCGGCTGTGTAGTTGTGAAGGATGTGCCCCCCTACTCCATCGTAGGCGGAAATCCCGGGCGATTGCTCAAACAATACAATCATGAAACAAAACAGTGGGAAAGGGCAAAATAATTTGTTTCTCTCCCACTCGGCACCTTATTAAGATTTTATATCTTAGCCCATCATAGTTTTATCACAATCATTTACTGACACAAACCAGATGCATAAATTAAAAACATTTTTAAACTATCTCAAAGACTTTCTCAAGTTTAAGGAATATCGCTATATTTTTTCGTCAATAAAATATATTTTAGTGGGCCGGACAACCTCCCGAACACAGATTTACCGGTCAACCCTCGGTACTTTTCTGGTCCGCCGGGGAACCCTCGACTTTCAGTTTGCCAATTATGCCTATGAATGGCCGGTGAAACAATTTATATTGAACCATTACCGTGATTATGATGCGTTTTTTGATATCGGTGCCAATATAGGAACCTATTCGGTGATGTTGGGAAAAAAAGGCCTGAAAGGATTTGCCTTTGAACCGATAAAAACCAATTTCGATGCCCTTCACATCAATTTAATTTTAAATCAACTGGAAGATAAGGTCAACATTTATAATATTGCCCTTGGTGCCCAGTCGAAACATGCTACCTTCACCTTCGATTTAATCAATACCGGAGCTTCCCATCTGATGGGTATCGAACTGGAAGACGATCATCCGTTTCGCACCGAAATGGTTGAATCGGATATTGTTCCGCTGGATGATTTTCTTCCGCAGCTGAACCTGAACGAATCGGACCGAATTTTAATGAAAATTGATGTGGAAGGCATGGAGGCTCAAGTTCTTCAAGGTGCCAAACAATTTCTTCAATATTTTACAAACATTATCATCGTGATGGAATCGGTACATTCGGGAAAAGAAAAATTAGCCAGGATTTTAAACGAAATAGCCCCGTTTGAGATCCTCGAAGTGGACCACCTCAATATGGGTGCAAGAAAAATTAATCACTAAAAATACATGGCCATGCAAACAATAAAAATTATCTTCTGGATCTTGTTGTTTATTGTGTTTTATGCCTATCTGGGATATGGAATATTACTGTTTATCCTGGTACGAATCAAACGGTTGTTTAAGAAAAAGAAAACAATAAGCAACCCCGGATACGAACCGGAAGTTACCTTGTTTGTAGCTGCTTATAACGAAAAGGATTATGTGGATGCCAAGATAGAAAACTCATTTTCACTGGAATACCCATCAAAAAAAGTACATCAGGTATGGGTTACCGACGGGTCAAACGATGGCACCCCCGACCGCCTGAAAAAGTATGCCGGCAAGGGTGTTGAAGTTTATCACGAAGACGCCCGTGGTGGCAAAATTGGCGCCATGAACCGTGGAATCCAATTTGTGAAAACACCTATTGTAATTTTTTCGGATGGGAATACCATGCTCGGTAAAGAATCGATTCGACGGATTGTCAATCTGTTTGCCGACCCAAAGGTAGGTTGTGTTTCGGGAGAAAAAAGAATTTTTAATAAAGAAAAAGATAGTGCCGCAGCCACCGAAGGTATCTATTGGAAATACGAATCGACCTTGAAAAAATGGGATGCCGAACTTTATTCGGTAGTCGGCGCTGCCGGTGAATTGTTTGCCATCCGTACCGAATTATTCGAGAAAGTTGAGAAAGATACCCTTCTCGACGATTTTATCATCTCACTGCGGATTGCCATGAAAGGATATACCATTCAATACGATCCGGAAGCCTATGCCATAGAGAGCCCGTCAGCCAATGTAAAAGAAGAATTGAAAAGAAAAATCAGGATTGCTGCCGGAGGAATCCAGTCAATTGTGCGACTGAAGCCCCTGCTCAATATTTTTAAATATGGTCTCTTGAGCTTCCAGTTTATTTCGCACCGTGTATTGCGATGGACCCTGGCACCGCTCTCCCTTCCATTCATATTTCTGCTTAATTTCTATCTGGCATGGCAAATTGGCTTGGATCATTGGAGCAATTTATACACCCTGCTCTTTTATGCCCAGGTGCTGTTTTATGTCATGGCCCTTACGGGATGGTATCTCGAAAATCGAAAAATCAGTTTAAAAATATTATTCGTTCCCTACTACTTTTTCGTGATGAATTATGCTGTCTTTGCCGGTATTGTTCGTTATTTTAAAGGACAACAAACTGTCAATTGGGAACGCGCCAAACGGGGAGGTTGAGCACCATGAAAATCAAGGGAAAGTACTTTTTTACCGGGATCGTTCTGCTTCTGTTGTCTTTTCATGCAGCAGCACAAGATTGTACACTCACCTTGGGAATCGATCAGAATTATATTGTGGGAAGCGCTTTTAATATCCAACCCGGTGATGTGGTTTGTTTTGAACCGGGAACCAAAAATTTTATCCAGCTAAAAGACATTCACGGAACCTCCGACAAGCCCATTACATTTATTAATAAAGGAGGCGTGGTTGTGATTAATACCGACCATTATTTCGGGATTAAAATAGGAAATTGTTCTCATATCATCTTTCGAGGCGATGGCAGTTCCAAAGCTGAATATGGCTTTCAAATCAAAAAGGTAACCGGCGGTGCCGGCGTTTCGGTTGACGACAAGAGTACTGATGTCGAACTTTCCCATCTCGAAATATCCAATACCGCCATCGGTGGCCTGTATGCCAAAACCGATCCAACGTGCGATAATTACCAGGATGTTGACCGTGACCATTTTACCATGTACAATTTTAGTTTTCACGATTCTTACATTCATGATGTAGCCGACGAAGGCATGTACATCGGCAATTCACATTATACAGGATATACCCTTCCGGGTTGTAATATATTTGTATATCCCCATTCGTTGAAAGGCGTAAAAGTTTACAACAACATTGTTGAAAATACCGGATGGGATGGTATTCAGGTCAGTGCTGCCGATTCAAATTGCCAGATTTACAACAACCGCATTCATTTCGATTCTCAGTCGGAAGCGCAGGGGCAAATGTCCGGAATCCTGATTGGCGGCGGTAGTAAATGTAAAGTGTACAACAACCAAATTACCGACGGTAAAGGTGATGGAATTGAGGTTTTTGGATTGGGAAATATGGAAATCTTT
>CBETNY010000231.1:0-3857 GCA_965537275.1 uncultured bacterium
CATTTTGGCTATGCCGGGAATATTTACACCATTGATACTGACAAAATAATCAGTACCCCAGATGGGAGCCTGAAAGTCATCAACAAATATTTGCAATGTTGCCGATTGAACATTTACCCCATTCAAGCTATAATTTAAAACAATCGGCCTCGGTGTGTTCTCAGGACGTGAAGTAGAAGTTGTGTACCCATCTGTTCCGGCAGGCGGCGAGCCATTATAGCTGCTTATAACCATTATTCTATCAGTTCCCGGGGCATCAGAAGTATTGGGAGTCCATGGGAAACTGTGTGCTCCGGTTGATTCTCCTGAAAAAGGATTAAAATCAGCAGGCCAGCCAAATCCCAGATTATCAATATCGCCTGCACGAACCATCAAGTCAGCCTCCGTTGTGTTGACAAGAACAACGTGCTGAGCAGACCAATCGCCATTTTGATCATCATAAGTTTGTCTTGTGTTACCGTATGATGTGACTTGGAGCAAAACAAAAACAGCAACAAGTAGAAATAAAAACTTGTTCATTTTAGTAAAGAATTTGCATAAATATTTCATGATAGTAGTTCTTAATAGTTAATAGATCAGCAATTTAAGATGATAAAATTTTTGTATCATGGCTTTTAAAGAATCCGGGTTTACCGTTCCAATCTTTTTCCAAAGATTCCCTTCTCCAGGTTGTATAGAGGGGCTATTTGCTTATCGGCAGCCATTGTTTGTGCCACCTCGTTCATATACGTCTTCCCCTTTTTTTCGGCGCCGCTCTCTTTTCCTTTATTGAAATCATACTCCGGGCTTATGTATAAAAAGAACAGCAGTGTAGCCGGGTTTCCTTTAATCAGGCTTTGGGCATCTACTACTTTTCCACTTTTGTCGGATACTTTAAAAGCATAGAGTTCCTTACCGATTAGATGCTTGGTGGTTTTGGGTTTTTTCGGGGGCTTCATGGTTTCTCCCTTTTTAACCAGTGATTTCATCAAATCGCCGAAAGATGCTGATTCCCAATTTCTCTTCATTTTATTGAACTTGACGAGGAATTTGGTTTTATTGTTAAAATACTCCTGCTTTCCGTTGAATGTTTCGGCATTCACCCTGCCGTTTTTATCAAAAATATAAGCGGTTCCCGAGTGCACAGAATGCTGAGCCAGTATTTCGGGTTGTCCTGTATAAAAATCAGAAGTCTCTGCATGAGATGTCCTGCCCATTCCCAGAGCCGATGACCAAGCATGTTTGTTGGTGTTGTTGGCAGCTGCCTTTTTCGATATTTTCAACTTCAGATCAGGAGTATAAAAAAACTGTAAATCGGAAAATTTTGATTCATCGAATGTGGGATTTTTCGGCCCTAACACCACGACCACTACTTTCGGTTTGTATTTCATTTGTCCAAACGATACACCGGCCATCAATAAGGCCACTAAAAAAATTGCAATTGATTTCATAACTTTCATTTTTTAATATTTTCATTATCACTTTTTACTTTACGTTTTTTACTTTTCACTTTTTACACTCCTCCCGGGGTATAAGCTTCCACATTTTGCACAATAATTGGCATAGGGTGTTGTTATCGGTTCTCCACATTCAGGACAACGATCAATCAATTTCTCACCGCAATAAGGACAAAAAGTATTCTCATCTGTTTCCAAGCAGAAATAATTACAACCGGGACATATTTTAAAATCATGGTTTACTTTCCCCATTTTTACGTATTTATCTTCTTCATTTCAATGAATGTGCCACAATACAGAACTACTTGTCAATTAGTATTTTTTGTTTACTTTTGAAGTCTCGGATGAAGCAGGGTGTAGAAAAGTACTTCTACAATGAGGAAACAGTTAGCCACAGTCCGTTAAACCAGTTTATGAAAAGAAGCCTGAAAATATTCATCCTGTTTTTATTCGTTGCCGTTTCATGCAAGGCGGGCACAAAAGTGAGATGGGAGCCTCTGAAAACGCCGGAAAAAATAGCGCGTATTATTGGGGGAACTTCCATAAAGGATTTTTGGCTATTGGGCAGTAATAACACCCTGTTGCATTTTACGGGAAACAAATGGAAAGCCTATCCATTTGAAAAACTTTTTTCTCAGGTCAGTCTTAGGAGTTATTATCCCCAGCTGATGGATGGTAACCGTCTGTTTGTTTTGATGACAGAATCAGATTGGAAAACGCATATTACCGAAATAAATAACAGAGAAATCATCCGCTATCCCACCGTTGTGGAAAGTCCGATACAACGCATTACCAATGTCTCCGGGACACTCTATGCCACCGGCGATTTCGGACTGGTTCTTCAATTGGAAAACAGCCGTTGGAAAAGATTGAATTCTCCTATTCATTCCCACATTTATTCGGCAATAGCCGACAAAAGAGGTGTTTTGTGGCTGGGCACTTCAGGCGAAGGGCTGTTTTCTTTCGATGGCAAAAAATTTAAAAAACATCCCCTCCCGGAAGAATTAGCAACAGCTACCCTGGCACGAATGAAAATTATCCGCGATACGCTTTTTATTAATACCGCTAAAAATGTTCCTTACAAAATGGCAAATGGAACTTTTTACCCCATTTCGGCAAAACAATCCCCTTTTACAACGGCTACAGAACTTATGGGCAGCGGCTATTATAAAATAGTGTCCCAAAATAACAAAGTACGCTTTATTCCATACCTTTATAAATTCATCTCTTTCAAAGAGCTTGGCGATGGCCACGCGCTAATGGTTACACGCAACAACCAGCTGTTTTATGACCATCATGTTACCGGAAATTTCTTTCTTGACTTTGCTCCCTTTCTGGGCCTTATCGGACCGGAGTATTCCTTTACTCCCGTAGTTGCGGAACCGGGAAGTGCTGTCAATTCGCTGTACCATAAAATGCGTACGGGTATCATTTTTTCCGATTTCAATCGTGACTTTCTCCAGGATATTCTGTTGTTTAATGTGAGCAATCAGCGTAATCCGTTTCTGTTTTTACAAAGCCGTCACCATTATTTTAACAACTTTGCCGAACCGCTTGGATTGAATAATTACACCTATAACGGTTTTCTTTCCTATGCTTTCGACCTGAACGGCGACAACATACCCGAAATAATCTCTTCGGATTTCAGAAACGGAAAGTATTTTTTGAATATTCTTGAAAAAACAGCCGGACAATACCAATTGACTGCTTCCATTCCCATGCCTGAGAAATATGCCGTTAGACCCTTACAATATGTAAGTTTTACTGATTACGACAGGGATGGCGATTTGGATATGGCACTTGTTTTTGGCTATAGCCTTGCAGGCAAAGGAAGTATAATATTCCTGAAAAACAATGGTTACGGCAACTTTGAAAAACCTGATACAACGATGGCTTCACATTTTAAAGGTTGGAATGTGCAAACCATCTTTGCTGATTTTAATAATGATGGAAAAGACGATATTTTTGTCTCAAGAAGCTGGGGACATAATGTTATCTTTTTCCATAATACAGACTCCGCATGGGCACTTCATCGACTGAAAATGCCAAAGAATTTCCATTCCCAACAGCGAAAATCAGGAACAACAGCTTTCGATTTTGACAACGATGGCGATTTGGATATTGTTACACTTGCCGAACAACCTTTTATCCGGGTTTTGCGAAATGATGGTAAAGGAAACTTTACAGATATTACAGAGACATTGGGGCTGAATATTTTAAATACAGGCAGGAAAAGCGGACAGGTTACTGCCGGTGATTTTGATAACAACGGTTTTATTGATCTGTTCATTACGGTGCATGTTGAAAAAAAATGGAAGAACTTGCTCTTTTTAAATGATTCAAGTCGCAGGTTTGTGGACGCATCAAAAAAAATGGGAATAGCCAAGGGGCAACTTGAATTTGTTGCCACAGGAGATATTG
>CBETNY010000232.1:0-3837 GCA_965537275.1 uncultured bacterium
AACTGATAAATCCAAGCAAGCTGGCTAAAAACGAGTGAAGGTGGCTAAATCCAAGATACATTCCCTCTTCTCCTTTTGGTGACTGAATGGAAAAATATTCCAAATACCGGGGTGAGATAAAGGTTTCGGCAATGGCCTGAAACACAATACCTACAATCATCATGACGGCAATGGGATGCAGGCTAAACAGACCAAACGAAATGCTGTCACCGGTGATTTGCGAAAGCCATGGGCCCAACGACATGGCAAAAGCCGAAATGGGCATAATAAACATCCCTACAATCATGGAGGTGATGGCTTTTTTCTTTCGCATGATTTCAGTAATAAAAACCACCATCATTACCACAATTAATGGGTTTACATTGGCATACCACTCCGGTGCTGCTGCTGCTCCCACCGTACGAATGCTATATTTGGGCATGGAGGCATACAGTTGGTGTTGGATCATCCAAAAGCCGGTGATAAGGATAATCAGGATAACCAAACGTCCCCTTTTGGTTAAAGCCACCAAGGCGTGCCAAATTTCTTTTATGCTTTTGCCGCTTCCTTTTTCATGATTCGATTTGTAAAACAGTATCGAAACAATGAGTGCTACTACTGCAAGGGCAGAAGCATAATAGTTGATATAAAGGGTACCCAGATTGATACGGACGGGGTAAGCAATGGTTTTTCCTAAAAAGGCGCCAACGTTTACCATTGCGTAAAAAATGGCATAGCCCCGCGCCCGGTTCGATTGATTGGTTTCGCGTGCCACCGTTCCGGTAATAATCGATTTGATAAATGAACCGCCAATCATAACAAGAATAAGCGCCGGAATGACAGTGGCTTTGTACGGAAGAAATCCCAGTGAGAAATAGCCGACAGCCAACAAGGAAAAAGCCAAAATCACGGCCGGCCGGAATCCTATTTTATCGGCATAGGCCCCCGAAAAGGTGGGTAGAAAGTAAAGTCCTGCCGAAAATATCCCGGCCACATATCCGGCTTCTATATCCGAAAATCCAACCACATCGCTTAAGTAAAGGGTAATGGCAATAAAGACGGCATAATAGGCTCCGCGTTCTAAGAGTTCAACAAAATTTGCAGTCCAAAAGGCTTGTGGAAAACGCCAGCTTTGTTTTTTTGATTTGTTGTGATGGGTCATTGGTGTGTCTTTGTGTTTAATGAAAGGTTATTTAATGAATCCTTGTGTTGTCTCTAAAGAGGGTTGATGATTACTCTCGTTTTATTTTTAACAAGGGAATTGAAGGTCAAGATGAAACCCAAATCCGGGCTTGCTAAAAAGTGAATACTTTCCTTTTAAGAAGGCTACCCTGCTGCGGATACCGGCTAAGCCAATACCTTTGGCTGTTTGTTTTGATTTTTGATCAAAACCAATTCCATTGTCGGTATACCGAAACATAAGTTGCCTGTCTTTTATTTTGCATTGAAGGTGTATGGTTGTTGCCTGCGCGTGCTTTAAAGTGTTGTTTAGCAGTTCCTGCACTATCCTGTATATGGAAATTTCCATGTCGTCGGATAGGTGAATGCCGTCTGAGATATTTGTAACGATACGAATAGAGTGGCTGTCGGTGATGTCCTGGCAAAGATCTTCCAAGGCTGCTTTTAATCCGAATTTAGAGAGACTTATGGGAATCATGTTGTGTGAAATACGGCGGGCTTCGGTGCCTGCTTTTCTAAGTAAACCGGCTGCTTTGTTAAAACTTTCATGTTTATTAAAGTGTCGTTCAAGGCTTAAATTCGAAAAGTGTAACTGAGCAGATGAAAGAAGAATACCCAGCCCATCGTGAAGTTCGCGGGCTATGCGCCGCCGCTCCTTTTCTTCCCCAATCAGCAAAGCTTGTGCTGCACTGGCCTCCTTTTCGCTACGCAAAGCTTTTTCCTTTTGTCTGTGAATGTTTTGCTGCTTTTTTTGTTTGTAAAAATAAAACCAAATAAAAACTCCCATCAAAATGAGCAAGGTGAAAAGACTACCCAGAAGGGTGTTGAGTTGGTTTTTTTGAATGGCCATGTCAAGATCCTTTTGCAAACTTTGATTCTGAAGCTCAAGCATTTGTTTTTTATTCAAATCGGTTTTGTATTTCGTTCGCGCTTCGATAAGGTAATTTTGACGTTGAAGGTCAAATGCCTTTTGTCTGACCTTTGATCGGCGTTCCATTACCTGTAAAGCAGCCTCCGTGTTCTTCTTTTGTTTCCATGCTGAAATAAGCGTGCTAAAATAGGTTTCAAAATCATATCGGTTACCCAAATGGCTACCCAGTTTTTTTATTTGATTACTTATTTGGATCACCTTGTCGGGTTGTCCAAGAAATAATAATGTTTTTGCTTGCCAGATTAAGAGATTTGTCATCATTAAAGTGTCGTTTTTTAATTTGGCCAATTCAAATGCGCGTTGATAAAGCTGTTGTGCTTCTTTATATTTTTCATCCTCTATTTTAGCTTCCGCTTTTTGAATTAATTGATGGGTAGTGGTGACCCCTGGTTTGTCCTGAACCCTGATTTCATTGGCCTTGTTGCGATAGTAATTAGCAGAATCAGGCTGATTTAATCGGATATAGGTGCCGGCCAGGTGGTGGTATAAACTTCGTAAGAGATGGGTGTTTTGATGAAGGCGGGCAAAATGAATTCCTTGATGATAGCTTGCAACGGCTTTAGGAAGGTCTCTGAGTTTCAGGTAGGTCATCCCAAGATTCATTAATATGACGGCATTTTGTTGAGTGTTGCCCGATTTTTCGGTGAGTATTTTGGCACGGCGAAAATATTTTAATGCATCACTTAGTTTGTCGTCGCGAAATGAAACCATCCCTAACCCGATGGATGCCGAAATTTCAAGAGGTGTCCAGTGGTTCTTTTGAGCTTCTTTCAGGATTTGTTTATTCAGCTTAAAACAGCTGTCGTATTGACGTTTCGATAAATATAATACCGAAAGTTGAAGGCTGGCTTGCATGGCTTTCTTTACTTGTCCATTATCTTTTGCTTTCCGGATGGCCTTTTTGAGGTCCCCGATTGACAGGTTGGCTGGGCGCTGAATTCGATAGGCATCACGATTGGCGTTTTTCCTGACGTATGATTGTTCTCTCTTTTGATTTGCATCAGTTGCAAAAGGAAACAGGGAAACGAGCATAAAAACGGTGAGGAAAATGATGTTTTTCATACGGTTTCTATTCGATTAAATCGGATTCAATGGCCCATTTTACCAGCCCTGCCGAATTTCTTGCACCGGATTTAATTAGTAAATTAGAGCGATGCGACTCAACTGTATGGGTACTAATGAACAGTTTGTCAGCAATTTCGTTGGTGTTGTGCTCGGCGCATATGAGCTTTAATACTTCCAATTCTCGTTTGCTGATGACGGGGTCAAACTTTCCGATACCTTTTGTTTGTTTTGCCTGATAAAGATCCGGTAAATTTTTCCCCAGGTAGATTGTTCCGTCAAACACCTCATGAATGGCTTTAATTAATTCCGATGCGCCGGTGTCTTTTAACAGATACGCCCTGGCTCCTGCCTTTAGCATTCGCTTGATAAAATGTTTGTTGTCGTACTGTGAATAGGCAATTACTTTCACATCCGGAAATTGGGTTTTTATCTTTTGAGTGGCCTCAATTCCATTCATCTCGGGCATATTTATGTCCATAATAACAACGTCTGCTTTTTCTTCAGACAGCGTCTCCAAAAGCATTTTACCATTGCTGACCACTTTGATAATTTCAAAATCACTTTGGGTTTTAAGCGCCGAACAAATCCCTTCTATAATCATGGGGTGATCGTCGGCAAGAATTAATCTAATCATGCCATTTCATGGTGTGTGTTTGGCCCGCAAGATAATAAAATAAAACATA
>CBETNY010000233.1:0-3833 GCA_965537275.1 uncultured bacterium
CCGCCATTGGGATTGGTCAAGGGTGAAACAGCGCCGGTATTATCACTCCAACTGCCATGATAATCGTAGGTCATGATAAAAATATAATCAACCCTTTGTGCCAGCCCATCCAGATTCCAACCACCCCAATTGACAGCAGGGCCATCCATGGAGACTTCTTTTCCCGGCAATTGAGCATGGATAAAAGCCGTTAAATCACCCATAAATTGATTGAACAGATTGCCCCTATCCGCGGTATTCATGAGCTCAAAATCGATGTTCACCCCATCCAATTGATAGGTGGTAATGATTCGCTTAATGTTGTTAAACAAATTGCTTTTGGATGAAGAATTGGTAATCAGCGTATGCGCCACATCGGCAGCTCCTTCCGATCCTCCAAAATTGGTAACAGCCATAATCACTTTGGTTCCTTTGGCATGTGCATCATTAATCACATCGGTCCATGGCCATCCCGAAGGAATTTGAACCGTTCCATTGGGAGAAGCCAAAAAATCGAAAGCCGCCACATGGGTCAGCAAGTCATAATGCATATCGTTGTTCGCCCCACCGGTATATTCCCAATCGGGTAAAAAACCAAAAACAATTCTCGATAACTCTTTTTGCCGGTTGGGTTGTAGTGGCATGATACCTTCGCCATTTATATCAAAATGACTGGCCATTTTCTCTTTATGCCCAAACTCCTTTTTCTGCATCATATGTTCGCCCATTGGTTCCTGCGCACGTGTCGATAACCCGAAACAGGAAAGAAGAATCAAAAAGATAATTTTTTGCAAGGGTAGAAAATTTCTCATATTGTCATTTTTTTATGGTTTTTACAACAGATTGTTAAATTAAAGTTTGGTTGTCAAAATCCCGTGATAAATTATCGAAATATCTGACTATCAATTTCAAAGATAGAAAAAGTACGAAACAGGCAAAACAAATCGAAGCCAAAACTCTTACAAAAATGAAAAAATTTGGTTGGGTATCAATGGCATTGACAAGGAGGGGGTCACATAAAAAAACGGCTTGATACATTACCAAGCCGTTTTAATGATTTTTTATGTAGTATCGGAATTTGTAAAGAATTGAGCGGCCATTTTCGCGCCACAGGCCAAGGTTCTTTACAAACCCAAATTCATTTAATAGATTCCCAGTTCTTTTCCCGATTCGTAAATTAAATCAATGGCACGGTCGACCATATCGATGGAATGCGTAGCCATCAGCGAAAAGCGCAAGAGGGTATCTTCGGGACGCACGGCCGGTGAAATAACCGGATTCACAAAAACGCCTTTTTCAAATAACATTTTTGAAATCAGGAATGATTTTTCATTGTTCCGGATATAAACCGGAATAATGGGGGTTTCGGAGTGACCGATTTCCATCCCCAAGTCATGAAAGCGGGCAATGGCATGATGGGTATTTTCCCAAAGACGCTCGAGGGGTTCCGGATCATTTTCAATGATATCGAGTGCAGCTAAAACACTTCCGGCCGATGCCGGGGGCAAACTGGCACTAAAAATTAAAGAACGGGCATTGTGCTGAATATAATTAATCAGTTCCTTGCTACCGGCAATAAATCCACCCACCGAAGCCAATGATTTACTGAAAGTTCCCACGATCATCTCTATTTCGTTGTCAAGACCAAAATGGTTCACCGTACCCGAACCTTTTTCGCCCAACACGCCCAATCCATGCGCATCGTCCACCATCACCGAAGCGTGATGTTCTTCAGCCAACCGGTAAATCTGGTCTACTTTGGCAATGTCTCCTTCCATACTAAACAACCCGTCGGTAACAATCAGCCTGAGCCCGTCGCCATTGAGATGGTTGTTATTTTTCAAGACCTTTTCGAGGGATTCCATGTCGTTGTGCCGGTATTTCAAAATCCTGCCAAAAGAGAGACGCGTCGCATCAATGATGGAAGCATGGCACTGGTCATCAATAATAGCCATATCATTACGACCTACCACGGTTGGAATGGCCCCTAAATTCGACTGAAAGCCTGTAGCAAAAGCAATGGCGGCCTCTTTATGGACAAAATTTGCCAGCCGCTCTTCCAACTCGAGGTGAATATCGAGCGTACCGTTTAAAAACCGCGAGCCGGCCGTTCCCGAACCATATTTTTTTACTGCCTTGATGGCCCCTTCTTTTACTTTTGGATGACTGGTCAACCCCAGATAACTGTTCGAACCAAACATCATCACATCGTGACCTTGAATATTTACCTGAGCATCCTGCCCCGACTCCAATACACGAAAATAGGGATAAATACCCGCTGCCTTGGCTTCTTGCGGCGCTGTGTATTTTTCCGCTCTTGATTGTAATTTACTCATTTACTTTGTCTTAATAAAAAATAAGAACTATTTTTTTGCAACAATAAAAACGCAAAGCTAAACAATTAAAAAAAACAGTTTACATTTGACGGTCTTAAAATTAGAATTTATGGTTAAAATTAGAAAAGTTGCCAACAAAAAGGACCTTAAAAAATTCATCAATTTCATCTACACACATTATGCTGAGGATGAATTGTATGTTCCTGATTTAAGGATTGTTCAGAAGGAAACGCTGGACAAGAAGAAAAACCTTTTTTTCAAACATGCCGATGCCGATTACTTTATTGCCGTCGATGAAAATGATGAAGTATTGGGCAGAATTGGTGCCATTACCAATCAGAATTATGTGAAGCATTGGAAAGAAAACTATGGTTTTTTTGGATTTTTTGAGTCGGTGAATGACCAGGAAGTGGCCAATGCCTTATTTGATACTGCCATTGAATGGCTTAAAGAAAAAGGCGTTGAAGGAGTTTACGGGCCAATGAACCCATCAACCAACGACACCTGTGGCACCTTGGTTGACGGCTTCGATACACCTCCGTACATTATGATGGTACACAACAAACCTTATTATGACCAACTGATTTCTAACTACGGATTAAAACAGAGAATGGATTTGCTTTCGTATCGTATACAGGTTGATCATTTTCCGGAACGTTATCGCAAACTGGCTGCCAGCATTGAAGAACGCTTAAAAAAAGAAGGAATTACCATCCGGCAGGTCGATTTTAAAAAGATTAAAGAAGAGGCACCCAAACTGCAATATGTTTATAATAAAGCCTGGGAAAAAAACTGGGGATTTATCCCCATGGATGACGATGAATTTCTGGCTTTAACCGGGGAATTAAAAATGGTAACCAGTTCTGAGTTTGTTTTCATTGCCGAAGACAAAGGAAATCCGGTGGCTTTTATTGCTCTTCTCCCCGATTTAAATCAAATCACCATAAAAATTCGTGACGGGAAACTCTTTCCCTTTAATTTTCTTAAACTGATTAATTTCAAGAAAAAAGTCACCCGGGCCCGCGTATTGACGCTGGGTTTAATTGATGGTTATCGATTAAAAGGTATCGATACGGTGATGTATGCCCGTTGTTATGATTCGGCCAAAAAGGCCGGGTATACCGAAGCGGAAGGAAGCTGGATTTTGGAAGACAATGTGATGATGAACCGCATTTTGGAAAATGCCCAGGGTGATCCTTACAAACGGTATCGAATTTATTCCATGACTTTTTAAAACCATCCAATTTATGAAAGAAAAAAAGATAAGCCTGGTCGATGGATTAAACCTGATTTTTACAGCCATTGTTTTCATCTTTTTTCTGATATCGCTGCCCGGCAATCCCTATTTTACCCAACCTGTTTTGGTGTTGGCTTTGTCGGCAGCCTTGGTATTTTATGCCATTTACCTTCGTAAAAAGAAAACCAGAAACAAGGTGGAAAATTATTTCCTCTTGTTTTACCCACTGGTTTTCCTCTTCATAATCTTCGAGAGTTTTTTTATGATTTTGCCCTATTTCA
>CBETNY010000234.1:0-3821 GCA_965537275.1 uncultured bacterium
CAGAGTGCGCTAAAGTGCCTAAAGTTGTTTTATATATTTCAATTTTATTTTCTTATTAACTCCAAACTCCAAACTTCAAACTCCCAACTTTCTCCCGCAAATATACTCAATGTTTGAAATGACGGATTCCCGTAAACACCATGGCCATATTATTTTTATTACAATATTCGATGGAATCTTTGTCGCGAATGGAACCTCCAGGTTGAATCACCGCCTGAATACCTGCCTGATGTGCCAATTCCACCGAATCGGCAAAGGGGAAAAAGGCATCCGATGCCATTACCGCTCCTTTCAAAGGTAAGTGAAAATGCTGTGCTTTTTCAATGGCTTGTTTCAATGCATCCACTCTGGAAGTTTGTCCGGTTCCCGATCCTATCAGTTGTTTGTTTTTTACCAACACAATGGCATTCGATTTGGTGTGTTTCACCAATTTGTTGGCAAAAAGTAAGTCTTCAATTTGTTCGTGTGTGGGGGCTGTATCTGTTTTTAGCTCAAGTTGTTTTTCTGTTTCGGTAATCCGGTCAGGCTCCTGCCACAACACGCCATTTAAAGTGGAACGAAACTGTTCGTTTGGAAAGGTGTAACTTTTCTTTTTTAAAATGATTCGGTTTTTTTTAGACTTTAAAATATGCAGCGCAGCCTCTTCATATTCGGGAGCGATGATAATCTCAAAAAATAATTTATTTATTTCTGTTGCAACCTCTTCGGTAAGCTTCCGGTTGGTAACCAAAACACCACCAAAAGCAGAAACAGGATCACCGGCAAGGGCATCTTTCCAGGCATCAATGAGTTTTTCGCGGGAAGCCACTCCGCAAGCATTGTTATGTTTCAGGATGGCAAAAGTACATGCTTCAAAATCATCAATAAGATGAACGGCAGCATCCAGATCTTGTAAATTATTGTACGAAATGGCTTTGCCGTGCAGTTGTTCAAAAACCTCTTCGAGGTTTCCATAAAAAATTCCGCGCTGGTGGGGATTTTCGCCATAACGTAACGGGGTGGCTTTCGTTTCGCTGTGATGAAAGGCGGAAATATCCCCCGGATTCATCCAGTTAAAAATAGCAGTATCGTAATGCGAACTTACTTCAAAAGCACGGGCAGCAAAATATCGCCTTTCGTCTTCGGTGGTTTGTCCGTTATTTTTTTCCAACAGAGCCAACAATTCGGCATATTGATTTACCGAAGGTACCACGACTACATCTTTATAATTTTTGGCAGCCGCCCGGATCAGGGCAATGCCTCCAATATCAATTTTTTCAATAATGGTTGATGCATCATCCGTGTTGGCCACGGTTTCTTCAAAAGGGTATAAATCGACAATCACCAAATCGAAGGCAGGGATATCGTATTGAGCCAGTTGCTGCATATCACCTTTCAGGTGACGCCTGGCTAAAATGCCGCCAAACACTTTTGGATGAAGGGTTTTTACCCGTCCACCCAGCATGGCCGGAAATTGTGTGAGGCTTTCGATGGGGGTGGCCTCATAATTGTTTTTCACAATAAAATCATACGTTCCTCCCGTGGAATATAACTGAATTCCCAAACGAGTTAGTTTTTCAAGAAGTGGTTCGAGCCCCTCTTTATGGAAAACCGAAATAAGTGCAGTTTTAATTTTTTTCACAACCCTATGAATTATAATTAGTTAAAAATTGAATGAGCCATTACTAATTCTTTTTGCAAAATACGGGCTTTTGAGCAATTTTTCGCTTAATTTTGAAAATATATTTTGCATAAAGCTGATTTATTGAAATTTCAAATATTTTCAGATGATACTTATAAGACTCATATACGAAAGCCTGGTGATGGCCTATCAATCGTTGGTAATGAACAAAGTGAGAACTACCCTTTCGCTGTTGGGAATTACCATCGGTATTTTTTCGGTCATATCTGTTTTTACGGTTTTTGATAGCCTACAGAATAGTATAAAAAGCGAAATTAATTCGCTGGGAAGCAATGTTTTGTTTATTCAAAAATGGCCATGGGCCATGGGCGGAAATTATCCCTGGTGGAAATACTATCAACGCCCCGAACCCAAACTAAACGAGGTAAAAGAGATTATGAAAAGAAGCCAGACTGTTGAAGAGGCGGCCTTTTTCTTTTCGGTGAACCGGAATGTTTATTTTCATGAAAACTCAGTGGAAAATGTTCCCGTGATGGCTGTTTCGCATCAGTATAGCAATGTGATGCCCCTCGATTTGCAAGAGGGTCGTTATTTTACCGAACTCGAAAGCAATGGGGGTAGAAACGTGGTCATTATTGGTGCCGATGTAGCCGACAATCTATTTCCCGGAAAGGAAGCCATCGGTCAACGAATCAAGGTTTTTGGCCGAAAAATGAATGTGATTGGGATCATTAAAAAAAAGGGGGAGGATGTGTTTGGAAATTCTTCCGATAAAGCCATTATTGTACCGGTAAACTTTGCGCGTGGTTTGGTTGATATTCGGAAAATTAACTCCACCATTGTCGTAAAAGGCCGTCCGAATGTTTCGAATGAGCAAATGAAAAACGAACTGACCGGCATTATGCGTTCCATCCGTAAACTGCATCCCCGTGAGGATGATGATTTTTCGATTAATCAAACCGATATTATCTCAAAAGGTTTCGATAAACTTTTTGCTGTGATTGCCATGGTCGGTTGGATTATCGGCGGTTTTTCACTTTTGGTGGGCGGTTTTGGAATCGCCAACATCATGTTTGTTTCGGTTAAAGAACGGACCAATCAAATAGGAATTCAAAAATCGCTTGGCGCAAAAAACTATTTTATCCTGCTCCAGTTTTTGTTTGAGGCGGTTTTTCTGGCACTTTTGGGAGGAATTGTCGGCTTGCTCATCGTTTTTGGCCTAACCTATTTAGCCACCTCGGTGGTGGGATTTGCATTAACCCTTAGCATGAAAAATATTATTTTAGGCGTGACGGTTTCCGGGATTATAGGGCTTATTTCCGGCTTTATTCCCGCTTGGAGCGCCTCTCGTCTCGATCCGGTTGAAGCCATGCGCAGTACTTTTTAAACGCAGGCTAAAAATGCCATGAAACCGTAAATTGTGTAATAAAATAGCCGTATTTCATTTTTTCGACACCCAACTTAGCCATGGGAATTTCAACTTGGGGAGAAATGTTTATTCCCGGTTCCACGTTAAGATGCAAAACAATTCAACAAATAAAAATCTTCCGTATTTTTACTCCGATTAAAACACGAAAAGCATGTATACCCCCCCGGATTATTTTAAAATTGATGAATTGCTTACTGATGAACACAAACTCATTCGCCAATCAGTGCGCGAATGGGTTGAGCGTGAAGTAAAACCGGTGATTGACCGTTATGCCCAAAAACATGAAGCCCTCCCAAAAGACCTGATGCGGCAAATGGGCCAATTGGGTGCGTTAGGTCCGTTTATACCTGAAAAATATGGTGGTGCAGGCCTTGATCATATTTCTTATGGTCTAATCATGACCGAATTGGAAAGGGGTGATTCGGCCATCCGTTCCAGTGCCTCGGTGCAATCGTCGCTGGTGATGTATCCCATTTTTGCCTTTGGCAGCGAAGCACAACGAAAAAAATACCTGCCCAAATTAGCTTCCGGTGAGTGGATTGGTGCTTACGGCCTTACCGAACCCAACCACGGCTCCGCCCCGGGAAGCATGCTCAGCCGGTTTGAAGACAAAGGCGATTATTTTTTGCTGAATGGCGCCAAAATGTGGATTACCAATTCGCCCATCTGTGATGTGGCCGTGGTGTGGGCAAAAGACGAAGACGGCAAAGTGAAGGGATTGATTTTGGAGAGGGGCATGGAGGGTTTTTCCACTCCAGAAATCGTTGATAA
>CBETNY010000235.1:0-3820 GCA_965537275.1 uncultured bacterium
ACGGCCAGCGCATCACCCATGACCAGTTGAGCAGTGGTACTTGAAGTCGGAGCCAGGTTGTTGGGACAAGCCTCTTTCTCTACGAATGTGTTGAGTACTTTATCGGCATGTTGTGCCAGATAGGATTGAGTGTTCCCAACCATGGCAATTAAAAGGTTCCCACGGAACTTAATCAAGGGTACCAGCACTTTAATTTCAGGCGTTTCACCGCTTTTTGAGAGTGCAATCACCACGTCGTCGGTCCGGATAATTCCCAAATCTCCATGAATGGCATCTGCAGCATGCATGAAAATGGCCGGAGTTCCTGTGCTATTAAAGGTGGCAACAATTTTGGATGCTATGTGGGCACTTTTGCCAATGCCGGTAACAATTACCCTGCCTTTGGCTTCAAGTAATAGCTTCACAGTGTCTATAAAATCCTGATTAATTGATGATTTTAATTGAATAATCGATTGTACCTCTGTATCGATGGCCTGTAGGGCAATTTGGGATATTTTTTTCTCTGAAATCAATTTTTTCTAAAATTTATATTGAAGTATGCCAGTTTATTGTTACATTTGTAATAGAACAAAATGATTGAAAGTTTTCGCCTCATTTTTAAGAGCTGTTGATACTTTCATGAGCCAAAAGTACTATAAAAATATTAATATATCCGATTGGAAAATGGAAAGTGTGAGTGAGACAAACCAACTGAAAACAATTATGAAGAGCTTTTTTGGCTTTTCAAAATTTAAAGGAAACCAGGAGGCAATTATAAATAATCTATTGGCCGGAGAGGACACCTTTGTGGTGATGCCTACCGGTGGAGGAAAGTCGCTCTGTTACCAGCTTCCCGCTTTGATGCGACCCGGTACAGCCATTGTCGTTTCTCCGTTAATTGCCTTGATGAAGAACCAGGTGGATATGATTCGGAATTTCGGTTCCGAATCGGGGATAGCCCATGTGATGAATTCGTCGCTGTCAAAATCGGAGATGAACCAGGTGAAATCCGACTTGCTTTCAGGGAAGACCAAACTTTTATATATGGCACCCGAATCGTTGACCAAGGAGGATAACATTGAATTTCTTAAGCAGATTGAGTTGTCCTTTTACGCCATCGATGAGGCACACTGTATTTCGGAATGGGGCCACGATTTCAGGCCCGAATATCGAAAATTAAGGCCGATTATCAAGGCTATCGGAAAAAAGATTCCGGTAATTGCCCTAACGGCTACTGCCACACTGAAAGTTCAGGAAGATATACTGAAAACTTTGGAAATTCCTGATGCCAAAGTGTTTAAATCGTCCTTCGACCGGGCAAACCTGTATTACGAAGTACGTCCCAAAACCAAGGATGTCATTAAAGATATTATCAAATACATTAAAACACAACCCGGAAAATCGGGAATTGTGTATTGTTTGAGTCGTAAAAAGGTGGAGGAAATTGCCGAAACCTTGGTGGTCAATGGCATTAAAGCTTTACCTTATCACGCCGGACTTGATGCGGCCACGCGTCGCAAAAACCAGGATATGTTTCTCATGGAAGAGGTTGATGTGATTGTTGCAACCATCGCCTTTGGAATGGGAATTGACAAACCCGACATCCGTTTTGTGATACACCATGATATTCCCAAAAGTATTGAGGGGTATTATCAGGAAACCGGCCGGGCCGGACGTGATGGTGGCGAAGGAAACTGTATTACCTTTTATAGCTACGACGATATTCAAAAGTTGGAGAAATTCATGAAGGATAAGCCGGTGGCCGAACAGGAAATTGCCAAAGAGCTGTTATTCGAAACGGTAGCTTACGCCGAATCGTCTGTTTGCCGGCATAAACTCCTGCTGCACTATTTCGGTGAAGTGTATACCAAAGAAAACTGTGGTGCATGCGACAACTGTTTAAATCCAAAAGAGAAATTTGAAGGAAAAGATGATATTCTGCTGGTGCTCAAAACGGTAAAAGCCTTAAAAGAACAGTATAAAGTCAAGATGATTGCCGATGTGATTGCCGGAAAGAAAAGTGGAGATGTGAAAGCCATCAAACTGGATAAATTGGATGTTTTTGGCTCTGGGAAGGGAAATGAAAAGGATAGTGCTTACTGGGTGATGGTCATCCGGCAGGTGTTGATACATCGATTGCTTGAAAAAGATATTGAAAATTACGGTATTTTAAAATTGACCGATGCCGGTAGGGCATTTATTGAGAAGCCTTATAGCATTCTCATCGCCAAAGATCATGAATACAATAAGACCGGTGATGACGGTATTTTAGTCAGGGGCAGTGGCCAAAGAGCCAGCGGGACTGACACCGTGTTGTTTTCGATGTTAAAGGATTTGAGAAAGGAGATGTCGCACGAGGAAAATTTACCGCCTTTTGTTATTTTCCAGGATCCCTCTTTGGAAGACATGGCCATTCAATACCCGATTACCATGGAGGAGATGAAACAAATTGTGGGTGTCGGAGCAGGTAAAGCAGCTAAGTATGGGCAACCTTTTATTGATCTGATTAAACAATATGTCGAAGAAAACGATATTACCCGGCCCAACGATATTATTATTAAATCGGTTGTCAATAAATCGGGTCTCAAGGTTTATATTATCAAAAGTATCGATCGAAAGTTGCCTTTGGATGACATTGCGCATGCAAAAAACCTGACATTAAGTGAGTTGCTCACCGAAATTGAGCGAATTGTTTCATCAGGTACACGGTTGGATATCAATTATTATATCGATGAAAAGGTAGATGAGTATCATCAGGAAGATATCCTTGATTATTTTGCGGAAGCGGAAACCGACTCCATAGAAGATGCGCTTGAAGAGCTGGGAGAGGCCGAGTACAACGAAGAAGAGGTTAGACTTATGCGGATTAAATACATTTCAGAAGTTGGAAACTAAATCCCTATACCCACTGGTTGTGCTTCTGGTGTTGTTTTCAGTTGTCTTTAGCAGCTGCTATAAGGAAAATCAAGTACCCTCCCAAAAACCTGCCGATTTGATTCCACGTGACCAAATGGTGCAGCTGATTTCTGATATGCAAATTGTGGAGGCCATCGTTTCCTATGATCGTATTCACGGGCGTCGAAGGCCTGATTTGGAGAAATCGTATTACCAATTGTTACTTAATCATTACGGTGTTACGGTATCCCAAATTCGTTCCAGCCTTGATTACTACAGCGATCAGGGAGATGAATTGGCGCGTATGTATGACGATGTGCTTTCGTCGTTGTCAACCAAAGAGGCTGTGCTGGAGGCCAAAAAAAACCAAAAAGAAGCCATCAAACAGTTTGAAGAACTAAAAAAGCAGTTTCACAAACTTCAGATGGATGGATCATTTCGTGAAGACAGCATTGCGCACTTGTGTATCAATCCCATCATCTAATGTATAGGTAAAATCAATTCGGGTTGCATCAATGTAGGTGCCCGTTCCGTCTTTTACCGTGTAATCGGAGCTTCCTATCAGCTGATTGGAAATAATAATGGTATTGCCCACAACCTCTCCGTCAATTCGGCCACCTAAATCGGCAAAATTACTAAGCTTCACTTTCGATTGAGGTTGCGATGAGTTACGCGTAATAACCACATCGTAGTTCAGTCGGCTGGAATTGTCCGAAACATGCCAGGTTCCCAGGAATTTTTCTGCCGGATCGATGGAGCCTCCTGAAGTCGGTTCCACTTCTGAAGGAAGACAGGAAGAGAAGAGTGTGAAGAGAACCACCATGCCAAAGAGGGGCAGGATTTTTTTCATGAAGTGATGTGGGTAATGTTTCATCAGTTTTTAAATTTATATTTTAATTGGTGAAGATTTTACTTTCCTTTGCGGCATTTTTACACGCATACGGTT
>CBETNY010000236.1:0-3818 GCA_965537275.1 uncultured bacterium
ATGTTATTGATTACTTTTATAATTTGAAATTGATAAATAAGGTTACCTGTGAGCAGGGATGCGGCAGGGATGGAAGCGGCACCCCGGACGCACGGCAGCCGATTTGGAGTAGGAGGCCAAGAGCGACCTCGGGAGCTCCCTGGCCGACGTACGGAAAACGGCTGATGTGCGCCGGAGTATAGCGTACAGCCCGCCCGGCCGCCCAACAAATTAAACAGCAAGTTTGACTTAAACTTTAATCATGATGAATCAATTATATCCATTAAAATTTCAACCGGTTTTTAAAGATAAAATCTGGGGTGGACAAAAAATAAAAAGTGTGTTGGGTATGGATTTTGGGAAATTACCCAATTGCGGTGAGGCTTGGGTGGTTTCGGGAGTGGAAGGAAATCCGACCTTGGTGAAAAACGGCTTTCTCGCCGGCAACGAACTGAACGAATTGGTTAGCGTTTATATGGGCGATTTGGTGGGCGATGATGTGTATGAAAAGTTTGGGGACGAATTTCCTCTTCTTATAAAATATCTGGATACCAATGCCTGGCTTTCGATTCAGGTGCATCCCGATGATGACCTGGCAGAACAACGGGGGCTGGGAAACGGAAAGACAGAGATGTGGTATGTTATCGAAGCTGATAAAGACGCCGAACTAATCAGTGGCTTTAACCGTCCCGTCACCCGTGAAGATTACCTCAAACATCTGGAAAATAAACGGTTAAAAGACATCCTGAATTTTGAAAAAGTGACCGACGGAGATGTCTTTTTTATTCCTGCAGGCAGGGTTCATGCCTTAGGCCCGGGCATTTTGCTGGCCGAAATTCAGCAAACATCGGATACGACCTACCGAATTTACGATTGGGATAGAATTGCTGCCGATGGTACCAAAAGGGAACTCCACACCAAAGAAGCTTTGGATGCCATCGACTTTGACATGGCCGAAGGTTACAAAACCCGGTATAAAGCCGAAAAAAACAAAACCACTAACCTGGTGGCATGTCCACAATTCACCACCAACCTCCTCGACCTGGACCAGGGAATCTCAAAAGATTATGAAGAGCTCGATTCGTTTGTCATTTTGATGGGTGTGGAAGGCAATAGCACGTTAAATTGGGACGAGGAAACCATGGAGATAAAAACCGGAGACGCCATTGTCATTCCCAACGTAATCAACCACATAGAGCTCAGGCCGAAGGGAAATGCCAAAATCCTTGAAATTTACATTGTATAATTTTAATTTTTAATTGATGAAGCTTTTTGAAACCGCCAAACAGGCCAGTTTGAGAACCAAATTGGACCGTCGTTTATTTAATATTTTTCCGGCATACCGTAGCACGGGGGCAAGGGTGAAATTTATTTCGCACGATTACAGTGAAATTCATGTGAAACTTCGTCTGTTTTGGCGAACCCGCAACTATGTGGGAACCGTTTTCGGAGGAAGTATCTTTGGTGCCCTCGACCCCATGCACATGATTCAACTGATCCGATTGTTGGGTGATGATTATGTGGTTTGGGACAAAGAGGCCAGGGTAAAGTTTCTCAGGCCCATATCAAAACCGGTTTTTGCCCGCTTTTTGGTTACGGAGGATTTATTAGATGAAATCAAAAAAGAGGTTGCCGAAAAAAAGGAGATTCACCGGGTGATGCATTCACAGTTTGAAGACCGAAGTGGAAAGGTTTATGCCACTGTTGACAAGACCCTCTATATTGCTGAAAAATCGTTTTATAAAAACAAACAAAAATTGCGAAAAACACAATCTGCCTGAGGCAAAATCACCTCACCATCTCTTGTTGCAGTGTAAAATCCCCAAGCCTATTCCCAGGCACTCCTTTTCTTGTCAGCACTTAACCACAAAGGCACACGAAGGGTTTTCACAAAGGCACACGAAGAGGTTTCCAAATCTAACTCTAAGTACTCCAAACTTTAGGCACTCCACACTCTATGCACTCCAAACTACTTTTTCTTCTTCCAGCTGTCGCGCAAGGGCACCGTTCGGTTGAACACCAAATGATCGGGTTGACTGTCTTTATCGACACAGAAATAGCCCAGCCGCTGAAACTGAAACTTATCACCGGGTTTTACCCCTTTCAACGAAGGTTCCAGCTTACAATCCCTTAAAATCTGCAGTGAATCGGGGTTGATAAACGCTTTAAAATCTTTGTCTTTGTGACCTGCCGGATCTTCATCATTAAACAGGCGATCGTATAATCGAACTTCGGCAGAGATAGCATGCTGAGCAGAAACCCAATGCAGGGTTCCTTTTACTTTACGCTGTACCGTACTACTACCACTTTTTGTGTCGGGATCGTAAGTACAATAAATCTCTTCGATTTGTCCATCCTCACCTTTCTTAAACGATTCACATTTAACAACATAAGCCCCCTTCAAACGAACTTCACGACCGGGACCCAGACGAAAGAATTTTTTAGGCGGGTCTTCCATAAAATCGTTCCGTTCGATGTACACTTCACGGCTAAACGGAATCATCCGGCTACCGCCTTCCGGATCTTCAGGATTATTAATCAATTCCAATTCTTCTACCCGGTCTTCCGGATAATTGGTGATGATTAATTTTACCGGATCGAGCACCCCGAACACACGGGGAGCAATTTGGTTCAGATGCTCACGAACACTGTATTCGAGCAGGCCCACGTCGATCACATTATCGCGTTTGGCAATGCCGATGCGGTCGGCAAAATTGCGAATCGACTCGGGAGTGTATCCCCTGCGTCGAAGTCCTGAAATGGTGGGCATGCGGGGATCATCCCACCCGCTAACCAGATTTTTCTCCACCAATTCCAGTAATTTCCGTTTGCTCATCACGGTATAACTCAGGTTCAGACGGGCAAATTCAATTTGCCTTGGACGATAATCTCCTTCAGCAATTTGATCAAGATACCAATCATATAACGGTCGGTGAATTTCAAATTCGAGGGTACACAACGAATGGGTAATTCCTTCGATATAATCGGACTGGCCATGGGCAAAATCGTACATGGGATACACATTCCATTTGTTGCCCGTGCGGTGATGTTCGGCATGCAACACGCGGTACATGATGGGATCGCGCATGTGCATATTGGGAGAGCTCATGTCCACTTTGGCGCGCAACACCATGGCTCCATCCGCTATTTCACCGTTTTTCATTTTCTCAAACAGGGCCAGACTCTCCTCCACCGGACGGTTACGAAAAGGGCTTTCTTCGCCGGGTCGGGTAGGAACCCCGCGCTGACGGCTGATTTCTTCCTGTGGCTGCTCATCGATGTAGGCCTTTCCCTCACGAATAAGCTTAACAGCCCAGTTGTAAAGCTGATCAAAATAATCGGAGGCGTAATGCGGCTCATCCACCCACTGAAAACCCAACCACTGAATGTCTTCTTTGATGGCATCCACATATTCAACATCTTCCTTGGCAGGATTGGTGTCATCAAAACGCAGGTTGCACTTTCCGTGATATTTCTCAGCCAACCCAAAATTCAAACAAATCGATTTGGCATGACCGATATGCAGATATCCATTGGGCTCGGGGGGAAATCTGAAATGTACACGACCGTCGTTTTTATTATTTTTCAGGTCTTCTTCTACAATACTCTCAATAAAATTGAGCGACCTGCTGTTGTTTTCAACCGCTTCCATAGTGTATTCAGCTTAAAATAAAATGAAAAGGCAAAAGTACAGAGAAATGAGATAGAAACAAGCAGCTTGGAAAGGGAAATTTATCGGCAAAAGTTGGCTAATACTTATTTTGATGCGCTGATAATAGTTATTAAGTTTGTCAAAAATCCCGAAGGGATTAAACAATAATAGCCGTATGCGAAGCGTA
>CBETNY010000237.1:0-3760 GCA_965537275.1 uncultured bacterium
GTTTACTGTTCCGGCCACCGCCAGATTTCCGATATTTCCACCGGGAAAAAACAAAGGATCAACCACAAACGAATCGGTGGTAAATGCCAAATGAGCCGTTTCCGGCATTAAAATAGCCGAATCGGACTGCTGACGTAAAATTTCGTTATCAAAATACCGGGCAAAAAGCTGATCAATCAAATCGTGACTGAGCTTACCGCCGCTCCCGTGTCCCAATAATATTTGTTTTTGTTGCATCTGTTTTATTTCTAATAGAAGTAATTAAACCATTATCATTTAATTACCTGTTAATTTACGCACAAAGCTACGGAGTTTTTCATAACATAGAACTTGAATGATTAAAAACAAGCACCCGCTTTGAAATAAAATCTTTGGGACTTCTTTATTAAACGGTGGACAAACGCATTAGCTTTTCAGCAGAGAATCTAACACCCTGTTGAACTCAGTTACGTCAATGGGTTTGGCAAGAAAATCATCACAGCCGGCATCCCTTGCCCGTTGTTCATCCTTTTGTGTAACATAGGCACTTTGCACCACCACAGGCATCTGTGGATTCATCGATTTAATCAATTTGGTGGCTTCAAGTCCCGACATGCTTTTCATTTTCACATCCATCAAGACCAGACGAATATCGGGCTGCATCCGGCAAATTTCCACCGCTGTTTCTCCATCATTGGCATGTAACACCTTGAGCGTTGAATCGTATTTATGCAAAAGCACTTCAAGGTATTGATAGTTTACCTCATCATCTTCCACCACCAAAACGGCCGGCACCTGATCTTTTGACAAAGTATTATTTTTCTGCCATGCTTCCAGGGCATCCGGATCGATGGGTTGAAAGGGAAGACGGACATAGAAAGTAGAGCCTTTCCCTTTTTCAGAACCCACACGGATATTACCGCCCATTAATTCGGTATTGGCTTTGGCGATGGAGAGCCCCAATCCGAGCCCGCCGGCTTTTTGTGAAAGCTCTTTTTCTTCCTGTGAAAACCGTTCAAAGATAATCTCTTTCATTTCAGGCCGGATGCCTACTCCGGTATCTTTCACATAAAATTCAAGTACATTTCCACTCAAAGAATAGCCGAACTCCACATATCCCTGATGGGTGAACTTAATGGCATTTTCAAGCAGATTATTCAACACCTTCATTAATTTACCATCATCAATTTTCACACGTGCCAGGACATCAGGCAACCCTTTTTTCAGATGCAAGTCCAATTTTTTCTGTCTGGCTTTTAAGTCAAAAATTGAAAAAGCTTCAAGCATGAGATCATTGATGTTGACTTCACGTTCTACCAAGGGAACCTGGTGGGTTTCGAGTTTTGAAATTTCAAGAATATCGGTAATGATTCTCAAGAGTTGCCGGGTACTGTTGATAATAATACGGATATAATTGCTGCGTGTTTCCGGAGTTTGATCCTCATCCTCCTCCAACAGGCTCGAAAAGCCAATAATCCCATTCATGGGTGTTCTGATTTCATGCGAAAGGTTGGCCAGAAACTCCGATTTCAACTGATCGCTTTCTTCGGCTTTCTGCTTCGCTTTGCGCAATTCTTCTTCAAACTGCTTCCGTTGGCTGACATCCTCTTTAAAGGCAACAAAATGAGTGATTTTATTTTGTTCGTCCAGCACAGGTGAAATGCTCACCGATTCCCAATACAATGAACCATCTTTCTTTTTGTTCAGCAATTCACCTTGCCACTCTTTCCCTTTGGTGATGGTATCCCACAGCTCCACATACACGGTGTCGGGCATTTGGCCCGATTTTAAAATACGTGGATTTTGACCAATGGCTTCTTTGGCCGTATAGCCTGTGGTAGTCACAAATTTTTCATTCACATAGATGATGGCACCTTCTATATCAGTAATCACAACACTCACAGGGCTTTGCTCGACTGCCCGCGAAAGCAGTCTTATGCTAGCCATTGTTCTTTTTTGTTCGGTGATATCGCGGGTAATACTGAGGACATGCGCTTCGCCAAACAAATCGATGACCCGTGAGGAAATCAATACATTCAAGCGATACCCTTTTCGATGGATAAATACCGTTTCAAAATTGCTGAGATAGCCTTTTTCTTTTAAACCTTTGGAAAAAAGCTTGCGATCGTCCGGATGTTCCCAAATTTTTAATTCGGTAGATGCTTTCCCCAGAATCTCTTTTTCGGAATATCCGATGAGTTCCCGGAATTGTTGATTCGCCAGAATATATTTTCCGTCCGACAACCGGCTGATGGTAATGGAATCGGGACTTGCCATAAAAGCTGCTTTGAATTGCGCTTCGCTTTCCTGCAAGCGGTCCATCAAATCGCGCTTCTCGATAGATAGGGCAACTTGTCCCGAAATAAAATGCAGCATCTCCAAATCCTCCCGGGAAAAGGCATGGGCATCCTCGTAATTTTGCATAGCCATCACGCCAATGATTCCGTTTTTCGTTTCCAGCGGGACACCCATCCACAACTTGGAAAGATGCCCCACAAGTTTGATTTCTTTTTGTTTGACCAACGATTCCTGCATTTTGGTAGGAGCCAATAACGGTTTTCCGGTACGTCGTACATAATCGGTAATTCCTTGGCGCGTCTCTACATCGTTAAATGTTTTCACGTCATCGTGAGCATCTTTAAAATAGGGAAAATCGTAGGAATCGGTTTCAGGTCGGTAGAGAGCCACATAAAAATTACTCACTTTCAAATAGCCGCTTAAGTACTGATGAATCAATGTTAGCAACTCCTTAAGATCTTCCGTTACCAAAGCTGCCTGCGTAATATTGTAGAGCAAACTTTTAACACGATCGGCCTTGGCTCTTTTTTCTTCCGTTAAAAGATGGTTAATGGCATAAGCCACATCCGAAGCGGCTTCCTCAAATAATGAGGTCTCCTCCATGGTGAAGCTAATGGTATCGGGGATGAGTATTCCCATCACCCCGTATGATGCCCCTTTATATTCCAATGGCAGTATTATTTCCTGTCTGTCTTCATATTGTCCCCTTAACGGACAATCTTTGCAAAGTGCCTGGTCGCGTAAAAAAACAGTCGATTCGTGAGTCTGTAACGATGACAACCCACAGGGGAGCATTTTTGACGCCTTCCCCTTGAAATACTCATCCAGCTTTTGCTCAAAATCCTCACCATATCCACTTTGAACCCAGCTAAATTTCTCTTTTTGTTCATCTGGCCTGTAGCCTATCCAGATCGCCCTAGCCATGCCTTCATCCACGGCAATATCGCAGGCATGTTGCAAAAGCGACAGCACCTCAACTTCACTTGTAATCAAATGGTTTAACTGCCTCAAAGTAACCAACAAGCGATTTAATATCTTCACCCTTTCGCGGGCTTTCAGCCGGTCGGTTTCATTTTTTTTTGCCTCAAGAGCCCTGGTGACTGCCTGATTTAAACGTAACAAATGCTCTTTAATGATATAATCATCGGCGCCGGCTTTCATACATTCCACAGCCATTTCTTCATTCATCGAACCGGTTACGATAATAAAAGGCAACATTGGTTTTAGCTGATTTCGTATCTGCAAGGCTTGCATACCATCAAAACGGGGCATTTTATAATCGGAAATAATAAGATCATATTCCTTTTCCAGTTCAAGGCGAAAAGCAATTTCCGTATCTACTACCGTGAGATATTCAATAACAAAATCTTTTTTAAGTGCTTTCTCAAGCAACTTCACATCCTTGGCACTATCTTCGAGCAAAAGTATTTTTATTTTGGTTGCCATCACTTATCATTTAGTCGTTGTAGTCTTTCTGTTGCAA
>CBETNY010000238.1:0-3750 GCA_965537275.1 uncultured bacterium
GAATCTTCGTTTTGAAGATGTAATCGTATTTAGCTGCGGTACGGTTGGATTGAGCATTGAAGAAATTATTTTTGGCAACGTTGTAATCGGTGGCACTGAGCATGCCAACATTGAATTTTTCCTGGGCATATTTAAAGGCTTCTTCCAGTGATGCGACTGATTTGTCACGTGCCACATAAGTTTGATAGGCGGCCAGTGCATCGGTATAGGCCTGTTCGATGGTTTTGCGCAGATTATTTTTCTGGAGTTGCAAATCGAGGTTGGCCTGTTCGAGGTTTATTTTCGATTTTTTGATATAAGTCGAAACCTGATAGCCATTAAAAATAGGAATCGATAAGCGAAAACCAAGGGTTACACTTCGGTTGTCACGCAATTGATCCCAAAATTCTTTGGTAAGGTTGAAGCCCGGATCAAGTGGGTTGTTGCTTTGCCTGATTTGATCTGAATAATTGTTGCTATAAGAGGAGCTCATGCTTAGGGTGGGGCTTCTTTGTCCTTTGGCAATGGATAGTCCGCGGTCAGCCGATTTCACATAATATTGGGCGCTCTTAATTTCGGGGCGGGTATTTAACGCATTGCGATAAATCGATTCGATGGGTAAAAGGCTTGGTTTTTTTGTGATCTCTAGGTTCGGTTTTTCAATTTCAAATTTTGTTTTTGCTTTCAGGTCGAGCAGTTGCATCAGGTCAAGATAAGAAAGCATCAATTTGTTTTGTGCGTTAACAACATTTACCTGGTCGTTGGCGCCTTGGGCTTCGATATCGAGCAAATTGCCTTTGGCAACGGTGCCGGCTTCCACCTCCTTGCGTGTACGGTCAATTTGTGCTTTTGTTGTTTCGAGTTGTCTGCGCGCATTGTCGGCTTGTTCGATGTTAAATAAAATCTGTAAATAAGCAGCCGCAATGTTTAATGCAATGTCGTTTCTGATTTTGTCAGAATTGTATTTCATGGCTAAATAGTTGAATTGCTGCTGACGCAACTTGTTCACATTTTGAAAGCCGTTGAAAAGATTTAAGTTACCACTTAATGAAAAATAATACTGGCTGCTTTTGTTGTCAGTAAATTGATAAGTCGCCAAGTCGATTGAACGCCCCCAACCTGTGTTCTGCGATGCACTCGCATTAACGGAAGGAAGGAAGTTCAACTTGCTTTGTAGCAAATCGGCGGACGATGATTGAACATCCAATTGACTCTTTTTAATCTGTAGGTTGTTTTCAAATGCATATTGAATACATTTTTGCAACGACCAGGCTTCTTGCGCTACCACCTGAAAGGCAAACAGAACAAACATAAAAAACGGTAACAGAAAAACTATTTTTCTTTTCATAAGTGTATTTTTTTCTAATGGAAGACTTATGTAATCATAAAACGTGCCACAAATTTAATAAACTAAATAACAAGATGATAGATGTTCTTGAAAAGAAACATCAATGACTCTCTGTTCAGAATTATAACAGTCACTGTTCGGTATCGGACATGGATTGGGTTGGTGTGGTCGTTTCTCATTTAGCGAATCATTTTGTTTGCATCCATTTCAGGTACATTGGGCAGGATGTTTTCCTGCAAACAGTAATCCACATCTTTTTCAAAACCATTGCGAAGCAATAAATTCAAATGATAACAATCGTTCAGCAGCTTTCGTAAATTACCTGCTTCGCTTTTATAAGCTTTATGAAGGGTGAGCGCCATGTCAGAGAGTTGTAACGACTTGTGCAACATTAGTTGGTCGGTAAGTGCGGCAGCACACATGGCGTCATCCATCGAAAAATTGTTGTTGGTCCCTGAGCAAACAAATACGACCTCCTGCTGCTTTAAAAGTTGCTGAACGACGGCTTCAAGGTTTATAAAACCGCCAATCAGTACTTTTTTAGCCCCTTCAAGTTGGTTGAGTGCTTTGGTTCCGTTTGAGGTTGTAAGAATAATCACCTTGTTTTTTACTTTTTCCGGAGTATAGTCCAAGGGCGAATTTCCAAGATGAAAACCATCAATCAATTTGGTATCCCTTTCTCCGGCAAGGATAATTTTGTCCGGCGAATAAGCCGTAGCTGTTTGCTGGGCTTCTTTTACCGTTCGAACAGGAATAAAGGCTTTTGCCCCATTTGCCAGGGCTGTAATCATCACTGAGGAAGCACGTAGTACATCTATTACCACCACCGTCCGGTTTTTTACTAAATCGGGACGGATGGCCGAAGCATAAGGAATGACGTCAATTTGCATGGGGCAAAAATAGGTTTTTTAAAGCTTGAACGGCCCTTTTCCTTATCTTTGCCGCTCAAAATTATATCCATGAATCAAAAAAATATCCGCGTTCGTTTTGCCCCCAGTCCGACAGGTCCGTTGCATATTGGCGGAGTACGAACGGCGTTGTATAATTATCTTTTTGCCAAAAAAAACGGCGGAAAATTTATTCTTCGAATTGAAGACACCGACCAAACCCGTTTTGTGCCGGGTGCTGAGGATTATATCCTCGAAGCATTTGACTGGTGCGGCATCGAGTTTGACGAAGGAGTGAGTAAAGGCGGTCCCTTCGGACCCTACAAACAATCGGAACGTAAAAATCTTTATAAAGCATACGCTGATGAGCTGATTGCCAAAGGATATGCCTATTATGCTTTTGATACGGCTGAGGAGCTTGCCCATCTGCGAAAGCAATACGAAGCAGAGAAAAAGACGTTTACATACAATGCGGCTGTCAGGCAAAATCTGAATAATTCGCTGGCATTACCGGCTGAAGAAACACAACGTTTATTGGACCAAAATACGCCTTATGTCATTCGTTTTAAGATGCCCGATGACAGGATGGTACGGATGAACGACCTGATTCGCGGTGCTGTGGAGGTGAATGCTGATGTGTTGGACGATAAAATCCTTTTTAAATCGGATGGGATGCCTACTTACCATCTTGCCAATGTGGTGGACGACCATTTGATGGAAATCAGTCATGTAATCCGCGGAGAAGAGTGGTTGCCGTCCATGCCGTTGCATATTTTGCTTTATGAAGCTTTTGGATGGGAAGCCCCTGAGTTTGCCCATTTGCCGCTCTTGTTAAAGCCCGACGGAAAAGGCAAGTTAAGTAAACGCGATGGCGACCGTTTGGGATTTCCGGTATTCCCTTTACAATGGAAAGATCCAAAAACCGGTGAAACGACACGTGGTTACCGTGAAGACGGCTATTTCCCTGAAGCGTTTATCAATATGCTGGCTTTATTGGGATGGAATCCCGGTGACGAGCGTGAAATTTTTAGTCTGGATGAACTGGCCGAAGCTTTTTCCATTGAAAGGGTGGGAAAATCGGGTTCGCGTTTTGACCCTGAAAAAGCCCGTTGGTTTAACCATCAGTACATGATGAAAATGGATGTTGAAGCATTGGCTGATTTGTTTCTTCCTGTATTGGTAGAAAAAGGGTTGATGGCCGATCGTGATTTTGTGGTCGAAGTGGTTGCCCTGGTGAAAGATCGGGCTCATTTTGTGCATGAATTGTGGGAACAATCCGATTTCTTTTTCAAAGCGCCCGATGAATTTGATCCGAAGGCGGTAAAAAAACGCTGGAAAGCGACTTCCTATGATCAGATGACTGAGCTTAAGAATTTACTGGCAGGCGTTGAGGATTTTTCATCCGAAAATGTGGAAGCGGCAGTCAAAGCGTGGATTGAAGAAAAAGAATATGGCATGGGTGCTGTGCTGAATGCTTTCCGTTTGGTCATTGTGGGCGCTTTAAAAGGCCCGCATTTGTTTGATATTGTGGCATTG
>CBETNY010000239.1:0-3744 GCA_965537275.1 uncultured bacterium
CCCTCTTCCTTACTTATCCAAATGTACATCCATTTGAGGAAATGGGATACTCAACCCGGCTTGTTCAGCATTTTTATAGAATTTTTCATTCATATCAAAAAACACATCCCAATAGTCGGAAGCCTTTACCCAGGCCCTGACTGTGAGGTTAACCGAACTATCGGCCAATTCGCCCAAGGCCACAAATGGTGCCGGATTTTTTAAAATCCGCTTGTCCTCTTCCATCATTTTCAGAAGCATTGCCTTGGCGGTATCGTAATCATCACCATAAGCAATACCAAAAACCCAGTCGACCCGACGTTCGGGTTGTGTACTGTAGTTGGTTAATGAACCGTTCGACAAAGGCCCGTTGGGAATGATTACCGTTTTGTTGTCAAGGGTGGTAAGGATGGTTACAAAAATTTGTATCTCTTTTACAATCCCCAGATATCCCTGTGCGTCGATTAAATCGCCCACCTTATACGGTTTAAAGATGAGTACCATCACCCCGCCGGCAAAATTTTGTAACGTTCCCGACAACGCCATGCCAATGGCCAAACCGGCAGCACCCAAAATGGCGATAAACGAGGTCATTTCAATACCCATCATCCCCATTACACTGATTATCAGCAAGACTTTTAGCAGAATATCAACCAGACTTTTTAAGAAAGAACTGAGTGACGGATCTATCTTACTCCTATCCATAATTTTAAAACTGGCGCGCACCAGTATTTTAATAATCCATAAACCGATGATTAAAACGGCAATAGCCCCTAACAGCTTTAAGCCGTATTGGGCCACAAAATCTTTTAAACTGTTTAGCCAGGCAGTTGATTGTTGGGTTAATTGATTCATTTGATCCATAATAAAGTATATTTAGTGATTTAAAAATTTAATAATATTCTGATTAAAAGAGCAACATTTAAATGCCTGCATCAGATAAAAAACAAGTTTACTGTTGAAATTCAAACATTCAACAGTAAACCCGGGTTGATTTACTCCACCTTCAAAGGTTTTTTCTCGTTGAAGGGAGTTAAATTAACTTTTTCAGCTGCTTCGCGATAAGCTTTCCATGGCCCGTCGTAAAACTGCTGAATCCTTTTCACCGTATTTTCAACAATTGTAACGGTTTGTTTCAACGCCAGTTTTTGATTCTCAGTCAAAGGCTGCCTATCATAAATGGCCGAATAGGCACCGCGCATTTTATTGGTAACCAATTTGGGATTTGAATAGATACCCTGGATATTTTTATCAGGGAAAAGCACTTCTGAAATGGCTTTTAACGAGTCGCTTACCGTTTTACTGATTTTGCGAAGCGCCTTAATTTGATCGGTAGGTTTCTTTCCTTTGGGAATCATTTTTTTCACTTCCATCATGGTTTTTTTGCTCTCCTTGATACGATCCATTGCCTCGGCCAGTACTTGCACTTTTTTCAGGCCATTAATAACCAAAACACGATCAGCTTTCATAGCATCCAAATTTAGTGTCATTCTCGGATCGGGTTTCACCGTCAACATCGTTGAATCTTTTTGTCCCTGATAACTGAATACCAATTTATACGTACCCGGAAATACCGAAGGGCCCCCACCCTGTTCGGGAGCACCGGCTTTTGGTTTTGGGCGTCCGGGGAAACGATAGCCTTTTGTATCGAACCGCCAGACAAACCGGTTGATTCCGGTTTTGGGAATTTTTGTCAACGTGCGGACCAAATTTCCGTTGTTATCAAAGATTTGAACTTTTACCTTTTTGGCTTTCGCAAATTTTTTCATGTTGACAGGAGATCCCATTCCTCTGCGGGAAGCAGAAACTTTTAACTGCCCTGCCAGTGTATCACCTTCTTTTACCGAAAAGGTAATCATAGCGCCCAGAGGGCGATTTTGTCCATGGAAATAAGAATCTCCTCCTGCAAACAAACCGGGAGCCCCTTTAGTACTGACTTCATAAGCCACCGGAGGTTGAAATGCATGAATGGTTTGGTCAAGTAACTGAATCCCATCATGGGCCAGAGCCCGTAAAGGTCTGATATCGTCAAGGATATAAATATCCCTACCAAAAGTACCAATGACCAAATCGTATTCACGGGGATGAATTTTCATATCCATGGTTGAAACACCATTTGGATAGCCATTTGTCCAATGTGTCCATGTTGCACCGGCATCAATACTGACATATAAACCGTTTTCGGTTCCCATAAACATCAAACGGGGTTCAACAGGATCCTGGGCAAAAGAGAGTACATAGGTTGACAATTTTTTCCTGTCAACCATCGACTTCCAGGTTTTACCAAAATCGGTTGTATGCATCAAATAGGGGGTAAAATCGTTTCTGCGGTAATTATTGATCACCACAAAAGCTTCTCCTGCATTATATTTTGAAGCGGTAATTTGCGGAATCCAACTTCCTTCGGGAACGCCTTTCAATTTTGTTCTGAAATTTTTCCAGGTTTTCCCGCCATCGGTTGTCAACTGCAGGTTTCCATCATCGGTGCCCACCCAAATCACACCTTTTTGCACCGGGCTGGGGGCAATGGCCAGGATGGTGTTATAATTTTCGGCTCCGGTGGCATCATAAGTAAGTCCGCCGCTGGTGTCCTGATGTTGCTGAGCCGTGTCGTTGGTAGTTAAGTCGGGTGAAATAATTGTCCAGCTGGCACCACGGTCAGTGCTTTTGTGCAGGAATTGACTCCCAAAATAAACGGTATTACCATTAAAAGGATCACCGGCAATGGCGGCATTCCAGTTAAAACGTAATTTTTTTCCTTGTGGATGCACCGGACGAACATTTTTCACGTAACCGGTTTGCATATCCAACCGCCCCACATACCCTTGTTGCGACATGGCGTAGCAATAGCGATCGGAAGTAGGGTCGGGAAGCACATCGAAACCATCGCCACCATACAGATTTTCCCAATAGGTATTGATGATTCCTCCCCGGGCCCACACATAAGCCGGACCCCTCCACGAGCCATTGTCCTGCATCCCACCAAACACATGATAAGGCAAGTCCATATCTACGCTTACGTGATAAAATTGTCCTACAGGCAAATTCTGAACAAAACGCCAGTGTTTTCCCTGATCGTAGGTAATCGACAAGCCGCCATCGTTGCCTTCCATCATAAAATCGGGATTTGTCGGGCAGATCCACCAGGCATGATGGTCAGGGTGAATGTTGCGCCCAATTAAAGGCTGAAAAGTTTTTCCACCGTCAATGCTTTTGTTCACCCTGGTAAAGAGCGTGTACACCGTATTTTCATTTTTCGGATCCACATGAATATCAGCATAATAAAAAGGACGTCCACCCATATTTTTAGTGGTGCGCAATTGCCATGTTTTTCCCCCGTCGGTTGAACGGTAAAAGCCGTTCTTTTTCGATTCAATGATAGCATACACCACGTTGTGATTACTGGCCGACACGGCAAGGCCGATACGCCCCAGCTCTCCTTTTGGCAGTCCGTCTTTGGCTGTAATTTGTTTAAAATGATCGCCGCCATCATAAGTAACATATATTCCTGATCCGGGGCCACCCGATTTAAAATACCAGGGCCAACGTTGATGTTGCCACATGGCCACAAAAAGTTTTTTAGGATTCACCGGATCAATCACCATATCGGCGACACCGGTTAAATCGTTTACATACAAAATCTTATTCCATGTTTTTCCGGCGTCAGTTGTACGGTACAACCCCCTGTCGGTTTGATGCCCCCATGGCGACCCGATTACTCCGGCATAAACCACATCACTGTTTTCGGGACTAACGATGATTCGA
>CBETNY010000240.1:0-3738 GCA_965537275.1 uncultured bacterium
CAAAACCGATCGGGGCTATCTTGTACAGGTCGGACAAAAGGCACCCGACATTCGCCTCCGGCTAACCGATGGCAGTCGCTTGTCAATGAATGAGTTAAAAGGAAAAGTCGTAGTTTTACAATTTACGGCCAGCTGGTGTTCGGTGTGCCGCAAAGAGATGCCGCATTTGGAAAGTGAAATTTGGAATGTTTTTAAAAACAAAGATTTTCTTTTAATCGGTGTTGACTACGACGAGCCTCTGGAAAAGGTAAAGGCTTTTAAGCAGGAGATGAAAGTGAGTTATCCTTTTGCCTTGGATCCGGGTGCAGGAATTTTCCATCAATTTGCAAAACAAGGGGCAGGCGTAACGCGTAACGTGGTGATTGACCAACAAGGCACCATTGTTTTCTTGACACGACTGTACGATCGTCCCGAATTTGAAGCCATGAAAGCTAAAATCGCACGACTCCTACAAAAGAAATAGCGGATTATCGGGCATAAGGCTCATCATCTGCGGGTTTAAACACCTTCCAACATATTTTCAAATGGTTCTAAATTAGCGGTAACGAAACATATGGTATAAACATTTATGTTTTTAGCTTACATTTGCTCCTTTCTTTTTTTGATTAAAAAGAATCAAACCTTAAAACACAATCATCATGGGAACGAAATTACGGCTGATTATCATGAACTTTCTTCAATTTTTTGTTTGGGGTGCATGGCTCCTTTCATTTGGAAAGTATTTGGGCGTGAGTTTGCATTTTAGTGGCGAACAAATCGGTTCGATTTTTATGACAATGGGAATTGCTTCCCTTTTCATGCCCGGTTTGCTGGGTATTGTGGCTGACCGATGGATACGGCCGGATAAGTTATATGCCCTGGTTCATATTTTGGGAGCCGGATTGTTATACCTGGCTGCCCAGGAGACCGGTTTTGACGAATTGTATTGGGTCATTTTGCTTTATTTAATGCTCTATATGCCGACCATTGCCCTGGACAACACGGTGTCGTATTGCATTTTGGAAAAAAAAGGATATGATATAGTTAAAGATTTTCCACCCATCCGGGTGTGGGGTACCGTGGGATTCATTTTTGCCGTTTGGCTGGTCGACCTGATGGGATGGGGATTAAGCAATATGCAGCTCTATTTTTCAGCGGCTTTTTCACTCATTTTAGGTCTCTATTCATTAACCCTCCCCTCGTGTCCCATCGAGAAGTCAAAAACTAAAAAGACGCTGGTTCAGGCCCTTGGATTGGATGCTTTTGTTTTGTTTAAAGACAAAAAAATGGCCATCTTTTTTATTTTTTCCATGTTATTGGGTGCTGCTTTGCAAATTACCAATATGTGGGGAGAAGCTTTTTTGCACGATTTTGGAAAAATAGCCGCCTATAAAGGTGCTTTTGCCGTGACGCATAACGGCATCCTAATGTCGGTATCACAAATGTCGGAGACCTTATTTATTTTAACCATTCCGTTCTTTTTGAAGAAATTCGGCATCAAAAAAGTCATGTTGATGAGTATGTTTGCCTGGGTATTCCGTTTCGGCCTGTTTGGCATCGGATCACCGGTAGGAATCGGTTTGGGATTTTTGGTACTTTCGATGATTATTTATGGAATGGCCTTCGACTTCTTTAACATTTCAGGTTCTTTGTTTGTTGAAATGGAAGCCGAACCGAAAATCAGGGCCAGTGCCCAGGGGCTTTTTATGATTATGACCAACGGACTGGGAGCCATGATAGGCGCTTATGGAAGTGGCGTAATTATCGATTTGTTTAGCCATAACGGGAACCGCGATTGGCCAACCATCTGGTTTATTTTTGCGGCCTATGCTTTGGTTATCGGCATTGTGTTTATGTTTTTATTTAAATACAAACATCATCCGGAGGCCATGAAAGCAGTGCACCACTAATCTTCGTAAAAAAACTAATTCTAAGTGTTTTATCAGCAACTCAAAAGAGGACTACAAAACCAATGAGCAAACTTTTGCAGCAATTGCAAAACTATCCCGGGACTATTTCCGCTCATAAATCTCAAAAGAGTAGGTAAAATCATTTTGAGGATCATCATCAATATCCTTTTTATCCACCAGTTGCCATTCATCAGGAGATATTTCAGGATAAAATGTATCCGCATCAAAATTTTTATGAACGCGGGTGATGTAAAGTTTATCGGCCAGTGGCATAAATTGCCTGTAAATCGAGCCACCACCAATAATGAAATTTTCATTGTTGGCATCCATTTTTTCCACCGCATCTTCTATGGAATAAGCCATCACACACTGGTCGATTTGCTCGCCCGGCACATCCGTAATAACAATGTTGGTGCGGTTTGGCAGGGGCCGGGTCGGTAAGGAATAATAGGTACGTTTTCCCATCACCACACAATGGTTGCGTGTCAGACTTTTAAAGCGTTTTAAATCGTTTGAGATATGCCAAAGCAGGTCGTTGTTTTTTCCGATGGCATAATTTTCGGCAATAGCCACAATTATTGATATCTTTTTATCCATATTTTTCTTGCTTCTGCTAAATTTTCATTTACCCACCCGGATGAGGTCACTGATTTTTTTCTGCTTAAACAGAAATTTCACCTTTTATATGTGGGTAAGGATTATATTGGGTCAATTCGAAATCGTCGTACGAAAACCCAAAGATATCCTTCACTTGAGGATTGATTTTCATCACAGGAAGCGGGCGGGGCTGGCGACTAAGCTGAAGTTTTACCTGCTCCATATGGTTTAGATAGATATGGGCATCCCCCAGGGTGTGAACAAACTCACCCGGCATCAGGTCGGTCACCTGTGCCATCATCATGGTTAACAAGGCATAGGAGGCAATATTGAACGGTACACCCAAAAAGATATCGGCACTTCTTTGATAAAGTTGACACGAAAGCTTCCCATTGGCGACATAAAATTGAAACCAGGCATGGCAAGGCGGCAGGGCGGCTTTGCCCCGGCGGACATTTTCAGAAAAAGATATTCCGTTTTCAGGCAGAACGGATGGATTCCAGGCCGCCACAATAATACGGCGGCTATCCGGGTTGTTTTTTATCTGATCGACAGCCATTTTAATCTGATCGATTCCTTCACCATTCCAGTTACGCCATTGGGCGCCATACACAGGCCCCAAATCACCGGCTTCATCGGCCCATGCATCCCAGATTTTCACGCCATGTTCGTTGAGATAGCCAATGTTGGTATCTCCTTTCAGGAACCAAAGCAATTCGTAAATAATGGATTTCAGGTGTAGTTTTTTTGTTGTTAACAACGGGAAACCTTGCTGTAAGTCAAAACGCATCTGATAGCCAAACAAACTCCGGGTTCCGGTTCCGGTGCGGTCACTTTTCTCAACGCCATGCTCAATTACCTCATTCAAAAGGTTTAAATACTGCTTCATGCTCTCTTATAACTTCTTTTTTCGTCTGTTTATTTCATCCCTCAAGCGTGAGGCTTCTTCATAATTTTCTTCCTCAATGGCCTTTTGAAGCATCTCTTCGAGTTCTTCCAACAAAAATTCCTCATAAACACCGTCGGCTTCTAAAATTTCTTCATCCTGAGACGCTTCAGGGCTTTCTTCACCCGGTAAATCGGACATAAGAATACCGGCTTCATCGATAATGGATTCAAGGGCATAAATGGGGCACCCGAAACGCAGGGCCAAAGCAATGGCATCGGAGGTGCGGCTATCTATTTCAACCGTCTCCCCTTCCCTTTCACAAACCAGTTTGGAATAAAAAATTCCCTCTTCAAATTTACTGAT
>CBETNY010000241.1:0-3727 GCA_965537275.1 uncultured bacterium
TTTTGGACCAATAATTCTGCAGCATTCGGAACCAAGGGAACCCTTCTTTCGTTAAGGTCATTTTCGCGAGGAATACCTATCACGAATTTTTTTTGTTCATTTCGTATTTCCAGCATCTCCTCTCTCGGCAGGAGCTTGCTTTTTTCAGACAGGTGAAGGTACGGTTCTCTTTTTTCAGCCATTTTTTTATTTTATGATAAACAACCATGTCTTAAAAGGCTTCACCAGCCTCTCCAACACGGAAAATACGCGTTTCGTCATCTTTCACTTCGATGAATACCTTTACGTAGGAAGCCGGTAAAAGTTCCATGATTTTTTCGGGCCACTCCATGAAACAATAATTTCCACTTTCCAGATACTCGTCAAATCCGATGTCGTAAACCTCTTCAATATGTTTAATCCGGTAAAAATCAAAATGATAAATTCCATTCCCCTCCACTCGGTCATATTCGTTAACAATGGAAAAGGTGGGACTGTTAACAATATCCTCACTGCCAAGCACGCCACAAATAGCCTTTATCAAACTGGTTTTCCCTGCACCCATTTTTCCGAATAAGCAAAATATTTTTTGCTCAGGCCTGTAATCAATAATTTGTTGGGCCACCTGCGGGAGCTCCTCCAACCGTTTGGCTTTTAATGTAATCATAAATTACTTTTTGGGTTCCAAAGTTATAAAAGGAATCAATATCTCTTCCATCGAAATGCCGCCATGTTGAAACGTATTGCTGTAATACCGGGCATAATAGTTGAAATTATTGGGGTAAGCAAAAAAGTTACTACCGCTAACAAAGACCCATCGTGTACTTACGTTGAGTTTTGGCAAAAAGTAAGACTCGGGATCACGCATTTCGAAAACCTCCTTCGGATTATAGTTCAGGCTTTTGCCAAATTTATAACGCAAATTGGTATTCACATTTTTATCACCCACAATTTTCACAGGTTCGTGCACACGAATGGAGCCGTGGTCGGTGGTAATCATCATCTTTACATCTTGCTGCGACAGGTATTTCATAATATCAAAAAGTGAAGAGTGCTCAAACCACGAAGACATGAGCGAACGGTAAGCCCTTTCATCATCGGCCAACTCTCTGATAATTTCCATCTCGGTACGGGCATGAGAAAGCATATCCACAAAATTATAAACAATCACATTGAGGTCGTTTTGCATCAAGTTTGAGATGTTTTCATAGAGTTTGCGACCGTTCTCCTGCCGTAATATTTTATGGTACGAATATTTTACGTTTTTTCCATAGCGTTTCAGCTGTTCACCGAGCAGTTGCGATTCATATTGGTTCTTTGTTTCATCGCTTTGTTCATTCACCCAATATTGAGGGTACCGTTTTTCAATTTCGAGCGGCATCATCCCGGCAAAGAGGGCGTTACGAGCATACTGCGTAGTGGTGGGTAAAATGCTGTAATACAAATCGTCTTGAGATACGCGGAAGAAGGCTCCAATCATCGGTTCAATGGTTTTCCATTGGTCGTACCGCAAATTGTCAATCACAAACAAAAAAACCTTTTTCCCTTTATCCAGGGAGGGAAACAATTTGTCTTTTAATAAAGTGTGCGACATCAGCGGCTTGTCGTCACTTCTTCCATAGAGCCAATCCTTATAATTGCGTTGATAAAATTTGGAGAAACTGGTATTGGCTTCATTTTTTTGCAGGGTCAGAATTTCAGAAATTCCCACGTCGTTTGATTGTTCCAAATCAATTTCCCAACGCACCAATTTTTTATAAACATCAAGCCACTCCTGCGGATTCAAACGATCCTGCAACTGCATACTAATTTCGCGAAATTGCTGCTGATAATTCATGCTCACCTTCTCGCCGATTAATTTTTTATTTTCAAGATTCCGCTTGAGCGAAAGCAATATCTGACTGGGTTTGACCGGTTTAATTAAATAATCGGCAATATTTGAGCCAATGGCGTCCTCCATGATGGATTCCTCTTCACTTTTTGTAATCATCACCACCGGCAAACCGGGTTGCAACTCTTTTAGTTTTTCAAGGACAGCTATTCCGCTTAAGCCGGGCATCTGTTCATCCAAAAATACAATATCAAAATTCTCTTCTTCAACACGTTCAAGGGCTTCATCACCACTATTTACCGCAACCACCTCAAATCCTTTTTCTTCGAGGTAAATAATATGCGGTTTGAGCATGCTGATTTCATCGTCAGCCCATAATATTCTGGTTTTATTCATCTTCCTTCTCCTTTGCTATTTGTGGTATTCGTTTTAAAGTCTATTTTTGTTATTTTATTGTGACGGACAAAATTCCGACTAAAATTTCAGTTTTGTGATACCAAGGTAACAAATTTAACAATAATTATGAAGCATCTGAAAATCAATAAACGGAAAATATTTAACGATCCGGTGTATGGCTTTATCTCCATCAGTAGCGACTTAATTTTCGATATCATCGAACACCCCTATTTTCAGCGTCTTCGCCGGATTAAACAGTTGGGATTGGCCCATTTGGTGTATCCGGGCGCGCTGCATACACGCTTTCATCATTCCTTGGGGGCCATGCATCTCATGGGCAAGGCCATCGCCGAACTACGTTTAAAAGAACACGAGATTAGTCCTGAAGAAGCTACGGCAGCCTGTATCGCCATGCTACTGCACGATGTGGGCCATGGACCCTATTCGCATGCGCTGGAACATAGCATTGTAAGCAACGTAAGCCATGAGGAAATTTCTCTCCTGTTTATGAAAAGGTTAAACAATCAAATGGATGGAAAACTCGACAGGGCTATTGAGATGTTTACCGATACCTATCCCCGCCATTTTTTCCACCGCCTGGTGTCAGGACAATTTGATATGGATCGGCTTGATTATTTAAAGCGTGACAGGTTTTTTACAGGTGTATCGGAAGGCACAGTTAATTACGAACGATTGCTGAATATGATTCAGGTGGTGGATGATGAACCGGCCATCGAATACAAAGGCATCTATTCCGTTGAAAAATTTATTACAGCCCGAAGAATGATGTATTGGCAGGTTTATTTACACAAAACCGTATTGGCAGCCGAATACATGGTTATTTACCTGCTGAAACGTGCGAAATGGCTCGCCCTGAACGGAGAAAAACTTTTTGCCACTCCGGCACTTCGTTTTTTCCTTGAAAACGATGTTACCATGACCGATTTTACAGCAACCCATGAGGTGCTCGAGCGCTTTGCCAAACTCGATGATTTCGACCTGTATACCTCCTTAAAAGTATGGATGGATCATTCCGACAAGGTACTCTCATTTTTAAGTAACGCCTTGGTTAACCGTCATTTATTTCGTATTGAATTGCAAAATGAAGCTTTCGAAAAGCATAAAATTCAGAATGTGTCTCAGGCAACCATGGAAAAATATAAACTATCGGAATCCGAACTGCAATATTTTGTTTTTTCGGACGAAACTTCAAACTACACCTACCATCCGGGCACCGATAACATCAATATCTTATTAAAAGACGGGCGTTTGAAAGACATCACGGAAGTGTCGGATCAACTAAACATTCACCTGTTGTCGAAACCTACCACCAAATATTTTTTATGCTACCCAAAGGATGTAGTCTTATAAATTGATGTTGTTTAAAGTTAAAAATCAGACAATAAATACCTATAATCCCCTTTTGGAAGGGGTGTAGGGGTAGGTTCATTAAAAAAGTTATTTATTGTCTGATTTTTAGTTATATACATATATAAAAATAATTTGACTTTAAACAAGTTT